>JALOMC010000099.1 GCA_025455665.1 Chitinophagaceae bacterium
TCCGATGAAAAGTCGGGAATACCGGTAATGAATCGGCCTTCTCTTTTTTTAGCGAGGTCGGCATCGGCCATCCGCTTTACCCGTACAAAAGACATCGAATCGGTAGCCTGCGCCTGCGAAAAACAAACAAACACGCAGCTCAAAGCAATGGTAAAGAATAGGCGATGCATATAATTATGAATGGCCGCTGAGGGCCGATCTGACTGATGAATGAAAAAAGACTGCGATAAACGCATAAAACTGCGGAGCACGAACGCCATTTTAGCTGGGAGTCACTGTTCGGACATTTAGACGTTGTAAAGCATGCAACCCAGCTAACGCCGCTGCAGCAAATGCGATAGCAAAATGCCCGTGGCCACCCCGGCATTCAGGCTTTCGGCGGCGCCAAGGCGGGGGATGGCAATGCGATGGGTAGCCAGCGCTGCGGTGGGGGGGCGTACACCCTGGCCTTCGTGGCCTATAATAAGAATGCCAGCAGCAGTGGGAGGAAACTGCCACACCGATTGTCCATCCATGCTGGCCAGCAGCACCGGCCGTGTAGCGCCCTGCAGCCAGCGGGCCGCCGGGCCATAGTGCACCGCCACCCGCAGTACGCTGCCCATGCTGGCTTGCACCACCTTGGGGTTCAGGCAGTCTACGGTATCATCGGTAGCCCACACTTCGGGCAGGCCAAACCAGTCGGCTATGCGCAAAATGGTGCCCATGTTGCCGGGGTCTTGTATACCATCCAGCAGCAGGCTCCAGCCGGTGGGGGCGGGCAGGGGCTGCCAGTGCAGCGGCTGCTGCACCAGGGCCAGGCACTGCTGTGGTGCCTGCATCAGCGAGGTGCGCTCCAGCTCATCGGCCGTTACTATCACAAACGGTACCTGCGGAAAAGCATCGGCATATTGGCGAACAAAGGCCTCCAGTGCATACACTTTGGCGGTGTGCCAGCGTTTATCTTGCAGCAGCTCCAGTACCAGCTTGGGCCCTTCTACTACAAACTGGCCGTTTTCGTGGCGGCTTTTCGCGGCCTTCAAACTTTGGATATATTTGACCTCGTTTTTAGTCAGCATAAGGATAATTGAAGCATTGAACCGACCCGGCGAACATACATCTCTTCCATTTTTTCGCCGTATTTGCTTTTGGCTGCTGGCCGTATGGGCCACCGGCTGTGTGGGGGTAAAAAATGCCCCGCCAGGCAAGCCTTATCCGGTAGCAAATAGTGTAAAGCTGAATGCCCCTTTTTTATCGAAAGAGCAACGCAGCCTGCTGCAAGGCCAGCTGGTACAGTTTGTGGCCGATAGCCTGGCCGTGCCTACCCGCAGTGTGCTGGGCTTTACGCAGGTGGTAAAGCCGCCGGTATTCGACTCGGCCAGCATCGATAAAAGCAAGCTGTTTATGAACGGCTACCTCAACAGCGAGGGCTTTTACAACGTGCAGTTTGACACGGTGCTGGTAAAAATGGATACCCTGCAGCGCAGCTCCAAATTTTTTGGTGGCGAACGAAGCCGGCGGGTAGAGGTGAGTACCGAATTCAGGCTGACGCTGGGCAAGCCGCTTACACTGGATACGGTGATCTATGCCTTTGCCGATAGCGGCCTGCTGAAGCTGGCCCTGGAGCATGCTGGCAAGGCAGTGCTGAAAAAAGGCCAGCAATACAGCAAGCCCGCCATAGCGGCTGAGCTGGACAGGCTATCGGCCATGCTGCGAGAGCATGGCTATTTCAGAATGGGGCGGGGCGCCCTGCTGGCCGAGGTGGATACCACCGACCCCTCGCTGGTGAGCTTCGACCTGGACCCGATAGAGCAACAACTGGCGGCGCAGCGGCGCAAAGACAACCCCACCGCCCGGGTGCGGCTATTGCAGCGGCCCGGTACCGATCCGGCCGTGTTTGCCCCTTACTACATCGACTCAGTCACCATCTACCCCGAAACCCGCCTGAGCGAGCAGGTAGACAGCCTGCTGCTGAGCGACTCGGGCTTTGTGCGGCTACAAAACGAACGCGGTGTAAACATTGTGCAGCGCACTGGCATGTACCAGGAAAAAATGCTGCGCCGCACCAACTACCTGTTGCCCGGCCGCTTGTACAACGATCGGTACTACTTTAAAACCATCAACGGCTATAGCCAAATGGGGCCCTGGCAGCAGGTAGATGTTCGGTCGGCCACCAGCTTCCGCGCCGATTCGGGCCGCGTTAGTTTCGACCTGTTTTTGGTACCCAGCAAAAAGCAAAACTTTCAGGTAGACCTGGAGGGCAGCCAGAACAATAATATCAGTGCGGCCAACGTGCTGGCGGGCCGTTTTTTGGCCATGGGCCTGGCCCTGACGCACAACAACCGCAATGTGTGGAGGCGGGGCACCCAAAGCACCACCACCGCCCGGGCCGGCTTTGAGCTCAATAATCAGGCATCGTCGGGCACCTCGGGGGTGTTTCAATCGTTCATTGCCAATGTGAACCAAACCTTTTCGCTACCCCGGCTGCTATGGCCCATGCGCCGGCTGGACACCCGTGCGCTGGAAAGCCGCAAAACCCTGCTCAATTTTGGCGGCACCTATACCGATCGGTTCCAGTTTTTCCGCCAGTTTACCTTTGCTACCAGCATACAGTGGGAGTGGCGCAAGGGAAAAAATGGCTACAGCATTGCCTTGCCCGCTTTTGAAACCAACCGCCTGCGGGGCGATAGTCTTTTCAGAGAAATACTGGCCAATCCGTCGCTCATTTTTGCCTTTAGTACGGGTAATATCATCAGCACCCGGGCTACCTACGATCGGCGGATCGATTTTAAAAACAGCCGTCACTCGGGCCTTTTTCGTACTGCGGTCGAAGTGACGCTGCCCGGTGTGAGCCGATGGCTATCGAGCAGCAATGTGGAGTTTTTCCAATTTGTACGCTGGGAGGGGCAGTACAATCACCAGGTGAAGCTGCGCAAAAACTCAGTAAACCTGCGCCTGTATGCAGGGGCCGGCTGGGACCTATCGGGCAGCCGGCTGGGCACCTTGCCGTTTTTCAGGCAGTTTGTAGCCGGCGGCAGCAATAGCATGCGGGCATGGAGCGTACGCCAGTTGGGCGTAGGCAATAGCCTGCTGAGCGACACCAGCAGCGTGTTTACCGATCGGTTTGGCGATGTACAGCTGGAGCTGAACGTGGAATACCGGATGCGCCTGGCCCGTTTGTTTGGCTACAATTTGCAGGGCGCTGTGTTTACAGATATTGGCAACATTTGGCGCCGCCGGCCCTACCAGGATGGCTCGGGTGCTTTGGAAATAAAGCATCTATACCGCGATTTGGCGGTGGCACTCGGCTACGGCATCCGCTGGGACCTTAGCTTTCTGGTCATTCGTTTCGATGCTGCGTTCAAAGTGAAAGATCCGGTACGAGAGGGGGCTGGCTGGCTACGCACATTCGAGTGGAAGAGTACCAACCGGGCGGGTACAAATGACCGTAGCAATCTGGCACTGCAGTTTGGCATTGGCTACCCTTTCTGAGCAGGTGGCTTGGGCAGCTTGGGCGCTATGCTACTGGCATCAAACCGCTTTGCTATGCTGTCGATGGTATCGGCAGCCTCCACCGAAAACTCACCAATTTTTGTGCGGCGTAGGGCCGACAGGTAGCCGCCACAGCCCAGCTGCTGCCCATAATCGTGTGCCAGGCTGCGGATATAGGTGCCGGTACTGCAGCGCACCAAAAAGTGCACCTGGTTGTCTTGTACCGCCGTAATGCTGAATTCATCAATGGTTACGGGCCGCGGCTCCAGTTTTACTTCCTTGCCCTGGCGGGCCAGCTCGTACACCCGCTTGCCACCCACTTTGATGGCGGAGTGGGCGGGGGGCACCTGCAAAATGGGCCCTACAAAAGGAAGACAGGCCGCCTGCAGATCGGCAGTGGTGAGGTGCTGCCAGGGCTTGAAATCAATGGGCTCGCTTTCCAGATCGTAAGTGGGGGTAGTGGCCCCGAGCGTAATGGTGCCCGTGTACACTTTGGGCATGCCCATGTACTCATTTATTTTTTTGGTAAAGCGGCCGGTGCATACAATGAGCAGGCCGGTAGCCAGCGGATCGAGCGTACCGGCATGGCCTATTTTTTTGATTTTGAACAGCCATCGCAGCTTGCCAATCACATCAAACGAGGTCCACTCCAGTGGCTTGTCTATCAGCAATACCTGGCCATCGGCTACTTGTTGCTGTGTCATTTTTTCCATAAAAAAAGGCGCCATGGCGCTGGCGCAAAAGTAGGGGATAGGCCCACCACTGTCAGAGCCGCTTGTAGGATCAAACGGCTTGCCGCGTTTTCAACTCTACGTATTTATTTACCGCTTGTATTGTTAGCTCTTCGGGCGGCGTCAGCAGGCTCATAATGCCGTGCTTGGTCAGCTCCCGCACCATCATTTTTTTGTCAAACACAAACTTGCCGGCAATGGTATTGGTGTACAGTTCGTTCAGGTTGGCAGCAGGTGTATCGGCCAGGGCAGCCAGTTCTGTGTTTTCGAAAAATACCACCAGCAGCAGGTGGTGCCGGGCTATAAGGCGCAGGTAGGGCAGCTGGCGGCGCATACCGGCCGCCGATTCAAAGTTGGTAAACAGTACAATCATGCTGCGCTGCTTTACCTGCGTACGCAGCTGCAGGTATAGCTTTTCGTAATCACTTTCATAAAACTCGGTGTTGATTCGGTACAAGGCTTCCTGCACTATTTTCAGCTGACCTGGTTTTTTATCGGCATTTACATACTCGCCGCTGCGGTGCGAAAAAGTGATGAGCCCGAACCGATCTTGCCGATGCAGGGCCACGCTGGCCAGCACCAGCGTACTATTAATGGCGTAGTCCATCAGGCTCAGTCCCCTGAATGGCATTTTCATGAGGCGCCCTTTGTCTATCACGCAGTACACCTGCTGGCTCCGTTCATCTACATAGCTGTTTACCATCAGGTCGGCGCGGCGGGCGGTGGCCTTCCAGTTTACAGCCCGCACGTCATCGCCCCGCACATAGGCTTTTATATGGTCAAACTCCAGGCTATGACCAATTTTGCGTAGCTGACGGGTGCCTTGCTCCTGCACCTGCGCTGTTTGGGCCAGCAGCTGAAACTGACGCAGTTGCAGGAAAGACGGATACACTTTTACTAACTGTGGCTCGCTGGCCTTGCGACGCCGCTTAATAAGGCCCAGCTGTGTACCTATAATACAAATGGTGTAGCCAAATTGATAGTCGCCGCGGTCTACCGGGCGCAGCTGGTACTGTATATCGTGCTTTTTGTAAGGGGTAAACTTGCCGCGGTAGGTATTGGACCTTGCCTGTAGCTGTTCAGGAAACTCTTCAATCAGGCGGATGTGCACCGGCAACGGGTATGAATGCCAGAGCATGAGCTTTACGGGGTTGTAGTCGCTATTGCTGATACGCGAAGCAAGGCTGCGGGTGCAGGTGAAGCGGTGGCGGGGCAAAAAAAGGTACACCAGATCGATAAATACCAGCGACAGCGAAAGCAGGAAAAATACCTGCGCTATGATGAGGGGCCACTCCAGCAACCACGCCAGCACAAACACGCCGGCACAGGTAAGGCCCAACCAATAAAACCGGGTACCGAAATAGAGTTGCTGAATGATAACGTTGTTGCGCAATGAAAAACTTTGCGGCAATATATTCTATTTCGGTGCATCGGCATCGTACCGAAAGCGTACCGCTGCATTTTTTTGTTCGGTACTGGCCAGGCGCACCGTGTAGCGCTTGCTACCCGCCTTCACTATCATCAGCGAGGTATTGGGCGGTATCGATCCCAGGTTTTCGGCCACCATCACCACTTCGTGTTCAGGGCTGCTGTCATCCAGCTCAATTTTTACGCTGATGGGCTCGGCACTCAGGCCCCGCTTGCTCACTACCAGCCGGTTATTGTCGTACACCGAAATGGTATCGCCATCAATTTCGCCATTGTCGTAAAAGCTGATTTCCAACAAACGGCTACCGGTAGTAATGGTTTCTACCAGCTCTTTTTGGCGGGTTACCAGCACGGGCGGCGGGGCTGGCTTGGGTACTACCTGAATGGGTTTGCTATCGGTTTTTGGCGTGCCGACGGATGGTTTGGGAGCCTCTTTTTGCTGCGCTACCGGCGGACTGGCGGGTTTGGGCTGCGGCCTGGGGGTAACAGCTGGCTTGGAAGAGTTGGTGGCAGGCGGATTGGCTTTGGCCACCGGCGGCTTGCTGCCGGCTGCCGGAGGGGCAGGCCTGGGCTGTGCCGGAGGCGTCTTTTTTATCAAAAAATCGCCCTGGCCCGGCTTTACGCCGCTCTTGGCCGCATCGTTGTTTCCCTTTTTCAAAAAGTCTTCCAGCTC
Organism: Chitinophagaceae bacterium; assembly: GCA_025455665.1. Classification (GTDB taxonomy): domain Bacteria; phylum Bacteroidota; class Bacteroidia; order Chitinophagales; family Chitinophagaceae; genus Phnomibacter. The sequence goes on from JALOMC010000099.1 coordinate 6,301, forward strand.
AAAATCACTTTCCACTACTTTTTCCAGCCGCACTACACCACCACCACAGGGCATGGTATCGTTGCGCATGTTTACACTGGTGTAGGTGCCCTCCAAAAATTCACGGTTGCCTTCGCGGCGGTAGCTGAGGTAGCAGGTCATCAGGCATCCGTCGCCACCGCCCTGTATTTTCAGGTCGAGCATGGCGTTTTCACGAATGGTCAGGTCACCATCGCCGGAAGACCAAATGCCAATCATGCTGGCCTTGCCGTAAAAACGGGTGGTTTGGTAAGAGTAGGTGACACCTTTCACCTGCCGGCCGGTGTTTTTCAGCTGCACTTCGTAGCGGTATTTGGCGCCGGTAAAGAGGTACTCATATTCGTTGTAGAAAGTGCCACGCCAAACGCCCGTCAGGTCTTGCGCCATGGCGGGCAGCATGCCTAGCAGGCACAGCAGGATAAGGGTTGACCTAAACATGAATACGATGATAACGAAAGCTGCAAAGCAAAAAATTAAAATTAAGTGATGGTGTTACAGTTGTCTGAACGGTAAGCAATAGTTTGTTAATTTTGCAGCCCTTTTAAGCGGGATTTTTTACGACAAAATGAGTATTCAGATCACTTTTCCCGACGGCGCTGTTCGTGCATACGAAGCGGGTGTTTCGGGATACGACATTGCTAAATCGATATCGGAGGGATTGGCCAGAAATGTACTGGCAGCAAAAGTAAATGGAGAGGTGTGGGACCTGAGCAGACCCGTGCAAACCGATGCTACGGTACAGTTCCTGAAATGGGATGATGCCGATGGCAAAGCCACTTTCTGGCATTCATCGGCGCACCTGATGGCCGAGGCGGTCGAAAGTCTTTTTCCGGGGGTAAAGTTTTGGGTAGGGCCGGCTGTTGACAACGGCTTTTACTACGATATGGACCTGGGCGACCGAAAATTGAGCGAAGATGACCTGGCCAGGCTGGAAGCCAAAATGAAAGAACTGGCCAGGCAAAACGAGGTATTCAATCGCAAAGAAATCAGCAAAAGCGAAGCCATTGCCTATTTTACTGACAAGGGAGATGAGTACAAGCTGGACCTGCTGCAAAACCTGACAGACGGTCAAATCACCTTTTACACCCAAGGCGCATTCACCGATTTGTGCCGGGGGCCGCACCTTCCGCATACGGGTTTTATCAAGGCCATCAAGCTCACCAATATTGCAGGTGCCTACTGGAAAGGCGATGAAAAAAACAAGATGCTCACCCGGGTTTATGGCGTCACTTTTCCTAACCAAAAGGAGCTGGACGAATACCTGGCCATGCTGGAGGAGGCTAAAAAACGTGACCACCGGAAGTTGGGCCGTGAGCTTAGCATCTTCACCTTTGATGATGATGTAGGACCGGGCCTGCCGCTGTGGCTACCCAATGGCGCCATAGTGATAGAAGAACTGGAAAAGCTGGCCAAAGAAACCGAAGAAGATGCCGGCTACCACCGGGTAGTGACGCCCCACATTGCCAAAGAGAGCATGTACCTCACCAGTGGCCACTTGCCTTACTACGCCGATAGCATGTTTCCGCCCATGGAAATGGATGGCGAACGCTACTACCTGAAGGCAATGAACTGCCCGCACCACCACAAAATATTTGCCGCCGAACCCAAAAGCTACCGCGACCTGCCTTACCG
>JALOMC010000100.1 GCA_025455665.1 Chitinophagaceae bacterium
TTATGCCCGTTTCTGTAGCAGAACATCAATAAGCAATTTCTTCTCGATCTAGTGGTTCCTGTAATACAAACAGTGACTGAGACGTCTGTAATTTGCGCAATGGTGAAAACTACTGGCGAAAAATCTCGTTATTTTCAGTATATTGACTTGGTTTTAACTAAACAAGTTCAACTGAACAAAGGCCAGTGTCTAGCTTGCCCTGTATATAGCAGATTGTGGACGAGAACTTGACTATTAATACTTCACTCACTTCACCTAGTTTATTCAACGACTTTGATCGAAAACAAACAGTTTTGTGTGTGTTTGTGTTGACGTTATTTGCACAAATCTCTTACATGCAGCCATCTGGATGACCGTGACTTCGAGTCAATGCGATTTTCCATACGAATACAATGGACAATTGTACAACGAGTGCCGATACGAAGCTCCAAACGTTAACTCTAAATGCGACGATACGAAGCTCCAAACGTTAACTCTAAATGCGAAAGAGGGTATTTCGGTTGTTGTTTGCCATCGGGAAAGCAAGCATTCTGTGTTCCACCTACGGGTTAGTATATCATGGAGAGTTTGAATACGTATTCCATACAGCTCCTGTGAGAACTTGAAGCTGATTTTGAACTTTGAACGTTTGAACCTTGAACACGTCAACCCGTGAACTTTTCAAAACCTCAAACTTTCGAAGCCCCCACCTTTGCAGTCGCATGAGTTTCAAAGGAAAAATCATCAACGATCCTATTTACGGCTTTATCAGCATCGATGATCCGCTGGTGTTTCGCATCATCAGTCATCCTTACTACCAGCGGCTGCGGCGCATTTACCAAATGGCCTTTGCCCACCTGGTATACCCCGGCGCCGTGCACAGCCGCATGGCCCATAGCCTGGGCGCCTACCACCTGATGTGCCAGGCCCTGGCCGAACTGAAGCGCAAAGGCATTGGTATGACCGCCGAAGAGGAAACCGGTGCCAAAATTGCCATTTTGCTGCACGATGTGGGCCATGGCCCCTTTAGCCATGCGCTGGAAGGCACGCTGGTACAAGGCGTGCACCACGAAACCATGAGCGCCCTGATCATGGGGCACCTGAATGCTGAAACAGGCGGAGCGCTGGAACTGGCCATGGCCATTTTTAAAAACGAATACGAAAAACCGTTTTTGCACCAGCTGGTAAGTGGTCAGCTGGATGTAGACCGGATGGACTACCTGAACCGCGACAGCTTTTTTACCGGCGTCAGCGAAGGGGTGATCGGCTACGACCGCATCATTAAAATGCTGACCGTACACGAGGGCCAGCTGATGGTGGAAGAAAAAGCCATTTACAGCATCGAAAAATTTTTGGTAGCCCGCCGCCTGATGTACTGGCAGGTGTACCTGCACAAAACAGTGCTGGCCGCCGAGCAGATGCTGGTGCGGCTGGTACGCCGGGCCCGGGAGGTGAAGGCCCGGTGCCAGCCCAACCTGCAGTACGTGCTGGACCACGTGCCCGATGCCAACAATACAGCAGAGCTGTTGCAGCGCTTTACAGCCCTGGATGATGTAGATGTGATGATGGCCATTAAAACCTGGCAGGAGCACCCCGACAGCGTGCTGCGCTTTATGTGCGATAGCCTGCTGAACCGGCAGTTGTTTAAAATACGCCTGCAGAGTGAGCCCATTGACCCGACTGAAGTAACCCAGAAGCAAGCCGCCCTGCAAGCCCGCTATCCGCAGCTGCAGCCGGCCGATTTGCCCTACCTGGTATTTACCGGCGAGGCCCGCAATACCACCTACCAAACCCGCGACGAACGCATCAATATCTTGTTTAAAGACGGTAGCATCCGCGACATTTCGGCGGTAGACAATGCCCTGATACAGCAGAGCCTGGCGGCCACTGTGGGCAAACAGTATATTTGCTGGCTGCCTGCCTGATACGCCACCCGGCAACCGGCTAACCGCGGCAGCTGCGTATTGATACCATGACATTTTCTGCACAACAAATAGCCATGCTGGCCGGCGGCCGTGTGGAAGGCGACGGTCAGGTGGCCGTGTCGGGATTTGGCAAAATAGAAGAAGCAAAGGCCGGTGAACTGGCTTTTTTGGCCAACCCCAAATACGAAGAGTATTTGTACAGTACACAGGCTTCCATTGTGATCATCAACGATAGCCTGGAGCTGAAGCAGCCTGTAGGCGCTACCCTCATCAGGGTGGCCGATGCGTACAGCGCTTTTGCTGCCCTGCTGGCACAGTACGAAGCCCTGCAGCAGCAGGCCCTGAGCGGCCGCGAAGAGCCCTGCTTTGTACACCCGAGTGCCGAAGTGGGCGAGCAGGTGTATATCGGCGCCTTTGCCTACATCGGCAAAAACGTCCGCATTGGCAAGCATGTAAAAATTTACCCGCAGGTATACATAGGCGACCATGTGAGCATAGGAGACCATACGGTGCTGCACCCGGGTGTAAAAGTGTACCACCGCTGCGTGCTGGGCCAGCATGTAACGGTACACGCGGGCTCCATCATTGGTGCCGATGGCTTTGGCTTTGCACCGCAGGCCGACGGCAGCTTTAAAAAAGTGCCGCAAATGGGCAATGTAGTGCTGGAAGACCAGGTGGAAGTGGGCAGCAACAGTACCATTGACCGGGCCACCATTGGCAGCACCATCATAAAGGCGGGTGCCAAAATTGACAACCTGGTACAAATAGCCCACAACGTAGAAGTAGGCAGCCACACCGTGATAGCTGCCCAAACCGGCATTAGTGGCAGCACCAAAATAGGCCAGGGCGTAATGATTGGTGGACAGGTCGGTATCGTAGGGCATATCAAGATTGGCGACAAAGCCCGCATTAATGCACAAAGCGGCGTAAGCAAATCATTGGAGCCGGGCAAGGCCGTGACCGGCTCGCCGGCGTACGACTACACCGCTGCCCTGCGTGGCCAGGCAGTGAGCCGCCGGCTACCAGAGCTGGAAAAGCGGCTGCAGGAACTGGAAGCCAGATTTGCACAGCTGACAAAAAAAGACTAGCAACAACACGACTGTTTACCAGCCGATCGGCCGTCGCCATGTCGCAGTTATACCGCGGTTGGTCGATAAAAATCCCATTTGAGCGGAATCCCAAACAGCCATCCGTTACACGGTTCTAAATTTAGGGCAGCGTTTTTTGAGAACACCCTTGAACCCGTGTGTTATGCAACGACAACTTGTTATTGATCGTTCGTCCTTTGATGTATTGCAAGCCTTGACCAGTAGCCAGCATACCAGCCACTGGTGGCACTGCCATACCCGCTTTGATCCTGAGCACCAGCTGCTAAGCTGGCAATGGCGCAATGCGCAGGGTGGTTTTGACTACATCACCCATGCACAGGTGGCCGATTATGAACCCGGTCTATACCTGCGCCTTAGCTATATGTGGCACTACGATAGCAAGCAGGCCATGCAGCCCATTGGCCCTTTTCATATGCTGTTTGAATGCACGCCGCAGGCGGGGCAAACCCTGCTGACCATGCGGGTAAGCCCGATGGATGCAGGAGCCCCTTACTTGCACCCCTACATAGAAGAAATGGCTGCCGGGTGGGATGAAATGTTGCCCAAACTCCGTGCATATCTGGAACGAACGCCAGCCCTTATCTGAACCATCGGCCCACCACGGGTAGTCCGCCCAATTCGCGGCGCTCCACCCGGGCTATCAATGCTACAAACACGCTGTACAGTGTCAGGCCAGCCACCCAGCGCTGCCATGGCACCTGCAGCCATGCAGCCGCCAGCCAGGTGTGCACCGCATACAATGCTACTGCTATCACCACGTAGGCGGTGTACTTCTTCCACGCATAACGCACGGGGTAGTAGCGCTGACCCAGGCGGTAGCTCACCAGCATCATAGCCAGGTAGCACACAAAGGTGGCCCATGCGCTGCCGTAGTAGCCAAACAGCGGTATCCACCAGATATTCAGCACGGCAGTAAGGGCCGCCGTGGCCAATGTAATCCAGGCACCTGCCCATGTACGGTTGGTGAGCTTGTACCAAATACTCAGGTTGTAGTAAATGCCAAGGAACACGCTACCCATGGCCAGCACCGGAATAATGCCGGCACCATCTTTATACGCAGCATAGTTGTCGCCAAAAGCCAGGCGGGCAATGGGCTCCAGCGCCAGCCCGATGGCCAGCCACATGAGGCAGCAGGCAATCACAAAAAACTTCATGACACGGGCATAGGTGCGAGGCGCATGGCTCTCTGTACTTTGACGGAAAAAAAATGGCTCGGCCGCCATGCGAAACACCTGAATAAAAATGGTGATGAGCACCGCCACTTTGTAGCTGGCACCAAAAATGCCCAGCTGCCGCTTTTCTTCTTCCAGCGGCAAATCGAGCACGTGTATGTAGATCAGCCGGCTCAGCATTTCATTGATCATACCCCCAAAGCCTACCAAAATAAGCGGGTAGCTATATTTCAGTACCCGCTGCCAAAGCGCTACATCAAATTGAAGGCTGAAGCCCTTCCACGTGCCCAGCAACAATAGCAGCGCTGCGGCGCTGGCCACTGCATTGGCCAGTATGTAGTAGCCAATGCCCACCTCGGGCCGGTAAAACCACAGCCACGGATCGGCCGGATTGGCAGCGTATGCCTGCGGGCAAAACCGCAGATAGTAATAGCTGATGCCCAGCGTAAGCAGCACGGTAAACAGCTTGATAAATGCATACTTACGCGGCCGCTGCTGCTGCCGCAGGCGGGCAAAGGGAACGACAGAGAGGCTGTCGAAAAAGAGAATGTACAGCATCCAGCGGAAGTACTCCGGATGGTCGGACAGGGCGGCCCAACTGGCCAACTGGCCGGAAAAAAATAGCAACACCACGCTGAACAATACCGTGCTCACCAGCATGGAAATACTCAGGGTATTGAACAGCTTTTGCTCAGACTCCTGCGTGGAAAAGCGGAAGTAAGCCGTTTCGAGCCCGTAGGTGTACACTACGTTTAAAAACGGAATGATGGCATAAATCTGGGTAATATCTGCCGTTTGCTCGGGCCCATACCACCTGAAGAGAAATACCGATAGAATATATCCCAAAAAACGGCTGGCGATGGTGGGCACTCCATACCACAGTGTTTGCCCGGCCAGCTTTCTTACACTACCCAAATTTTGGTTGAATTTGCTGCTAAAGTACCACTCTGCCCCCATGGCGCCAGCAGGCCATGAGCGGTACCGCCGCCGAATGCCTAATTTTAACGGCATTAATCCTTCCGCTTCATGAAAAACTTTTTCTGTACCCTGCTGGCCACCTGCTGCCTGGCCGTAGCTGCCAGTGCCCAACTGACACAAACACCACAGCACCCCAGCCGGCATGGCACTGTCGAATTTAACGGCATAGACTACCCCTGCACCGTAACCGACTACGATGCCACCCCCGATGTGGTAAGCAATGCCGTGATAGAATACATGAAAAGCCGTGGCTACAAAGCCGATAGCCGCAAGGGATTTCTGATATACCGCTCGGTACAGCTGCCGCAGGTACACAATGGCAGCCCGGTAGACCTGCTGATACTGGTAGACAGCCGCAGCAAAAAAGAAAAAGACAAGGCCACGGTATACACCATTACCACCGAGCCTGGCAAGATACCCGACAAGAAAGCCGAGAAAGGTGCTGTAAATGCTGCCACGGTAGCAGCAGCGGGCACCGGTGCACTGCTACTGTCCGACCTGCAGGGGCATGTAAGCAAGGGGGAGCACGGGCGGCTGGTAGCGCTGCAAGAAGCCAGCTTGCTGAAGGCCGAACGAAAGCTGAAAGACCTGCAATCGGACTATGCTTCGATGCAGAAAAAGCTGGAAAGCCTGCAAAAAGACATGGAGCAAAACAAGAAAGAGCAGGAAGCCGCCACAAAAGCAGCGAATGAAGAACGCAAGAAGCTGGAAGAAATGCGAAAGAATGTACCTGGTGCAGCCACGCCGCCCGCTGGCACCAACGGTTAGGGCTGGGCCAGTTTGTTGTTTCTTAAAAATGCCGAGTCGGTCAGCGTACTTAAAAACGCTACCAGCTGCCCCCTTTCAAAATTGGAAAGGGGCAACCTGTTTCTGAGCAGGGGATCGGTGGTGGGTCCGTTTACCACCCCGCTGTTGTAGTGCTCCAGCACCTGAAAAATATCGAAGAAGCGGCCATCGTGGCCGTAGTAGTTGGTCACCATCACATTGCGCAGCGAGGGCACCTTGAACTTCAGACTGTCGGCCGGGTTTTTGGTAATGCGCATCCGCCCGAAATCTTGTAGTACCCGGTCGATTGGCAAGCCGATATTGCGATAGCTCAGGTCGGTAAACAGGGGCTCCTGGTGGCAGGTGGCGCACTTGGCTTTGAAGATGTCGTAACCCAGGCTTTCGGGCAGGTTAAAGCTGGCCTGCCCTCGCTTCACACGGTCGTATTTGCTATTGGCGCTTACCATGGTCAGCATAAACTGGCTGAGGGCACGGGTCATGCGCTGGGTGTTGATTTCATCGCTGCCAAAGGCCGCCCTGAACGCCTGACGGTAGGCCGCATCGGCCCGCAGTTTGTTCAGCACATTGTCAATGGTTTCGGCCATTTCTATGGGGTTGGTAATGGGCGCCAGCGGCTGCAGATCGAGGTGGGTAATGCCGCCATCGTGATGAAACTCGCTGTGCCAGGCCAGGTTTTGCAGCGGCGGCGCATTGCGCAGCGTATGGCTGTTGTTGAAACCGTGGCTAAGATCGTGGGCAAACGTGCCAAAGGCTGCCGCCTGCTGGTGGCAGCTGGCGCAGGGAAAATTGCCATCCTTGCTCAGGCGACCATCGTAAAACAACTTGCGGCCCAGCTCTATGCCTTCGGCGGTCAATGGGTTATCGGCAACATTGTACACCGGCTGCGGCCAGCCTGCCGGCACCTCCAGCGCTACCGGTGTAGCCGTGCGCCCAAAGCTGCTGTCTTTTTTTGTACAAGCCAGCGGTGCCAGCAAGGGCAGCAGCAGCAGCGATAGTATGACCACGTTTTTTTGCATCCGGCTTATCTCACTTCTTTCAACTCAAACATGCGGGCATAGTTATCGGCCACCCGCAAGGCCAGGGGGCCAGGCTCCATGGTGTAGGTATCGCTGGCTATGCGCAGGTCGGTGGCGCCCCTGAACCACTTCATCACATCGGCCGCCAGCACCAGCTCGTGGGTTTGTGTGCCATCTACCAGCAGGGCAGCGGGCAGGGCCAGCCGCACCTGTCGCAGGGCATTTTGGCCGGTTCTGAAGCCGCCTATGTGGTAGGTAACGGCCCCCAGCGGCGCCGGGCTCACGGCACTACGGCCCTCCAGCTTGGCAAAAATGTAGCCGCTGTTCCACGTCCAAAACATCCCATTGGCGGGGTCGAGGGCGCCGGTTTGCACACCGCTCACGTTGCGGGTACTATCTACCCCCACCCAAAAGCGCAGCTCCGCCACCTCGCCCGAGGGAATGAAAAGACTGAAACGCTGACTACCCGGCTGTGCCTGGTCTATCAGAAAATAGGTTTCAGACAGGGCTTGCTCGCCCCCATTGCGGTACAGTACCGAAAAATTGGACAGGTAGTAGCGAAACACATTGATGGTGAGCGGATCGCCCGCCGGTGTAGTCAGCGATGTGCCCAGGGCCAGCGGTGCAGCCCCTGCAGTATGCCCAATGCTGATAGCCAGCTCATGCCGCTGGCGTTCCGATTTTTTGCAGGCCTGCACACCGCACAACAGCGTAGCGGCCAGCAGCAGGTACCAGGGGGTGCGTTGCATTATTGCCAGTTTTGTTTGTTACGACCTTTTTTCACATCGCTTCGCTGCTTTTTTTGCTGCAGCCTTTTCTCTTTCGAGGCCTTGCTGGCCCGGGTGGCTATGCGGGGCTTTCGCTTTTCCAGCGCCTTGTGCACCAGTTGTTGCAGCTTTTTCAAAGCAGCCTCTTTATTGGCCAGTTGGGTGCGGTGCTCCTGGCTTTTTACTATCAGCACCCCGTCGCCGGCCAGCCGATGGGCCAGTTTTTCCAGCAGCAGCTCCCGCTGCGCAGTGTCTAACAGCTGAGACTCGCCGATGTTCCAAAAAGCAGTAGCAGCGGTTTCTACTTTGTTTACGTTTTGGCCGCCAGCCCCACCGCTGCGGCTAAACCTGAACTGTACTTCTCTGGATACATCGGGCACCATAACCAAGCTGAAAGGTAGCAAACTGATGGCAGCATTGGGCAGCAAGGGCCCACATTAACGCCATCTTAGTGCCCGCAGTCGCTATTGGCGCCGTTCACCTTTTCTTTGCAGCATGCAACAAACGCTTTGGAACAAAGGCTATGCGCCACCGGCGCAGCTTGGTATGCTGCTGGGCTTT
>JALOMC010000101.1 GCA_025455665.1 Chitinophagaceae bacterium
GTCAGGTAGGCAATATCACCATTGGCCGATACGCCCAATACAATCAGGTACTGCGTCAGCTCGGTACCAATGGAGTAGTCCAGCATGGCAAAGTTCTCCTCGTCATCGGGGTAAAAGCCGATTCGGACGAGGTGCAGCTTTCCCAGCAGGGCCGTTGCTTCGTCTTCTTCATCGGCCCCTAGCAGCGCTGCCTTTTCTTCGGCCGACAATTCCTCCAGGTGATGCTGCACATAGGTGCGTGCCGTATCACCTTCGGCATCTTCGTAGTCTTCGGCTATTATTTGCCGGCAAGCGGCATCCAGTTGAGGCAACTGTTTCAAAAATTGGTTTACAATTTCCAGTTGTACCGGTTTCAGCGGCTCTCCATCAAAGTTCAGATCTACTTGTACCTCGCGGTTTTCGTAGGGCAGGTTTGCTTCGTAGTATTCCTCGGGTTGCTGCAGGTTTACCTCACCAATATGCAGCACTTGTGTTGTGGCCATTTTTTCGTTGTTGTACCCCCGCTACTGCCTACAGTACCAGGTGTTGTTTGTTTTTTATTTTATCGTTCGATAGCGGCGTCACCAGTTGCATGCTTTCCACCTTGCGCAGTTCAGTCATCAGCAGTTGCACAAAACCCGCATCCGGGTGTTGGCCTTTCATCAACCATAAAAAATCAGTGTGCTTCAGTTCGGGTAGCAGGTACTCGCCATCGTACTGATTGGTATAAATGATGTGCTGTACATCCAGGTTGGCTTCGCTAAACTGAAATACCGGAAAGCTGAACTGACGGCCTTTTTTACGCAGCAAAATTTCAGTGCCCTGCTGGTATCGAAAGTTGAAACCCAGTTGGCGATTGATCAGCCAGATGAAACGGTGCGGCGTGGCCGGACACTGCATGCCCAGCAACAAGGCGTCTTCAAAAAACTCCTCAGCCAGGGCTTCATTATCCAGCATCAGCTTTGCCATCTCAATTTCGATTGCTGGTTAAAAGGTGATTGGAAACTCTTTTACGTCTTTACCCCGCTTAATGGTGACCACAGTTTGCTGCCCTTTTTCAAAGCGATTCAGCGCTTGCATGTAGGTGTCTACACTGGTGATAAGGTGATCGCCTAGTTGAATAATAACATCGCCGGCCTGTACACCCGCTTTTTGCGCCGGTCGTCCTTCTATTACACCATCGGCTTTTACACCCTGCCCGCTAAAGGTATAGTCGGGCATGATACCAATAGATACCTTAAAGCGGCCGCCTCCCATGCTTTGCTCACGGGTTTTGGTAAATGCCAGTTTGTCTTGCGGGTTGGTTCTTTCAATAAGCGACGTGATATAGTTTACTATACTCACCGTGCCCTTGTAATTAATCAGCGATGCATCATCGCTGGGCTTGTGGTAGTCGGTATGCAAGCCGGTAAAGAAGAAGAGCACCGGCAAATCTTTTCTGTAAAAAGAAGTATGATCGCTGGGGCCGGTACCACTGCTATCTATTTTGATAGTAAAATCTTTTTGTGCATCCAGCTGCAGCAACGACGGCCATGCCGGCGAGGTGCCAATACCACCAATAGTGAGGGCACGGCTGCTATCATTCAACCGACCTACCATGTCCAGATTGATCATGTAGTTCACCTTTTTCAGGTCCAGCAGCGGATGCTCTACAAAATACTTGCTGCCATACAATCCCAACTCCTCGCCGCTAAAGTGCAACAACGCGATATTGAATGGGAGTGATTTGGCTTTGAGCAGGCGGGCCAGTTCCAGCAAGGCCGCTGTGCCACTGGCATTGTCGTCGGCACCGTTGTGTATTTCGCCTGCACCGGTATGCCGGCTATTGCCATCTTCGCCGTAGCCCAAATGGTCAAGGTGGGCGCCCAGCACAATGCTGAATGCGGCCTTGTTGTCGATCAACGCAGCTACGTTCGTGCCGGAACGCGTTTGCTGACGAAAGGCTACCTGAAACTTCATCTTAAACTCGGCTCTGTCATCGATACGAAGACGCTGCTGTGCCGCCTTTGTGAAAAACAGCACCGGAATGGCCGTGGCATCACTACGGTCTTTCCCATTGTACTTAATGCCATCATCTGTTTTGCTGCTATTGAATACCAGCAGCGCAGTGGCACCCTTGGCGGCTGCATCTTTTGCTTTATCACGTATCAATTGTTCGGGCACCAGGTGCGGGTTGTTCTTATTGGCCTCCAGGTCTTCGGCCAGGTCGTACCACCAGGGGGCCCCTTGCTCCTGCAGCGCTACGGCCGCTATATCTTCTATTGCCTTTTCGGCACTCCAGGGCAGCGCCACATAATCGGTGCCCCACTGCAGGGGCTGATCGTTTACCGCACAGCGCATCTGTTCAGCCGGAACCTTTCCTTCATCTACCGTAAAGGGCTGTCGAAAGCTACCATCGCTCTGCAAGCCGCCAATACCCAGTTGGCGATAGCAGGCCTCCAGGTATTGCACTGCCTTTTCTTCGCCGGCGGTGCCGGTGCGGCGGCCTTCCAGGCTATCGCTGGCCAGTACGGCTATGTGCCGGCGCAGGTTTGCTTCAGTGGCAGCATTGGCAGCTGCCTGTGCCTTTTTTTGCTTTTTGGTTTGTGCATGTATGGGCAGGGCCATCGCCAGCAAGGCCACTGGCAGTAAGCATCGGAGTAACTGGTGCATGTAAGCGCTTTTTTTGAAGCCGGTGCAAACAACCGACGCTGCAAATGTACAATCGGCCAGCACCTTGCCTGCTGCAGTTTGGCAGGCACTTTGTAAAATTTTAATCATTGGTGCATTCAACCTTCACAGTTTTTAGCATTGCCATGCATGGCGCCTACCTTTGAAAGCCATGGGTTTAGTTCGTTCGGGAGTATGCATAGCCCTGCTACTACTGTGGCAAAGCATAGCGGCAAGCGGGCAAGTGCTGCAAGGCGTGGTAAAAGATAGCCACAACGAAGAGCCTATGCCCTTTGTTACCGTCGAGGTGCTTCCTGCCAAAAAAGGAACGATCACCGACTCGTTGGGCTTTTTTTCGCTCAACTTGGCAGGCTGGAAAGCCGACTCCATTGTCATCAGCTACGTGGGCTATGCCAGCAAGGTGCTGTACCTGCAGCAGCTAAACCTGAGCAAACCCCTGCAAATACAGCTGGAGCGGCAAACCACCGGGGGCGTGGTAGTACGCACCAAAGCCAATTGGGGCCTGATACTCTGGCGAAAAATAGTGCGCAACAAGCCCCGCAATGATCGCAGCCGCTTTCAAAACTTCAGCTACGAAGTACACAATAAACTGGAGATCGACATCAACAGGATCAATGCCGAAAAGCTGGGAGAAATGAAGCTGCTCAAGCCCTTTGCTTTTGTACTACAAAATGTAGACAGCAGCGAAAGTGGCGTACCCATTCTGCCTATTTTTTTGGCAGAAACCATGAGCGACTATTGGCACAGCAGCAGCCCCAACCGAAGCCGCGAAGAAATAAAAGCCAGCAAAACAAACGGGATAGATAACGAAAGCGTAACCAAACAGCTGGGCGGCATGTACCAAAACGTAAATGTGTACAGCAATTTCATTCCGGTATTCGACAAGCAATTTGTGAGCCCGCTGAGCGATCATGGCGATGCGTACTACCAATACCGGATAGCCGATACCGTACTACTGCATGGCCGCCGCTATTTCCACTGGCTATTCAGCCCACGGCGCAAAGGCGAAAACTGCTTTGAAGGCGACGCCTGGATACATGATAGCAGTTTTGCGGTGCAACGCATTTCGCTACGGCTCGATGCATCGGCCAATGTAAACTATGTAGAAAATCTCAGCATTTACCAGGACTTCCGGCTCATCAACGATAGTGTCTGGTTTTTGTCGAAGGACAAATTCATTGCCGACATTTACCCCATTGGTAAGAATAAAACCGGCATGAAGGGCCGCAAAACCACCACCTACCGAAATGTGCTGGTAAATGACGAAGCGGTGCTGCGGCAACTGGCCCGCAACAAACTGCAGGAAGAAGTACTGGTGCTACCCGGTGCCGAAAAAAAACCTGAGGTTTACTGGCTCGATAGCCGACACGAAGGATTGAATAAGCAGGAGCAATCCATTTACAAAATGATTGATACGCTGCAGCAGATGCCCTTATTCAAAAAGTATTACAACACCATCAGCTTTCTTACCACCGGCTATAAGCCAATTGGCAATTACGAAATTGGCCCTTGGTTCAACTGGGTGAGCCTGAATGCCTGGGAAGGCCTGCGCACCCGGTTTGATCTGGGTACCACGCCCGGCTTCAACCGAAACATGTACCTGCATGGCTACCTGGCCTATGGCTTTGGCGACCGCCGCCTGAAGGGCAAGGCCGAGCTGTACTATTTTTTCAATAAGAACCCCCGCAAAGTGCTGCACCTGAGCTACCTCAACGATCTGGACAATGGCCAGAACTACTACGATGAGGTAAGCCTCGACAATATCTTTACCCTGGCCATCCGCAAGCCCGAAGTACCCATCAAGTTTATGCGGCTGCAGCGGCAAGAAATAGAATACTATACCAGCAATGAACAAGGCTGGAGCCTGAAACTGGAAGCCCGCCGCACCGAATACACCCCGCTGCAAAACATACCGCTGAAAGACAATTTCAAAGACGGTCGTGGTGCTGCCCTCAACAATTTTGAAACTTCGGTGTCGGTGCGGTTCGCTTACCTCGAACGCTTTTTGGAGGGCAATTACTTCCGTACCAGTCTTGGCAGCGATTTTCCCATAGCCGAGCTGCGCTACTCAAGGGGCTGGAGCGGCGTACTCAATAGCAACTACGACTACCACAAGCTGAACCTGCGCATCAATGGCTTTCATAAAATAGCCCCCTTTGGCTCTATAGAATACAATGTGTACGGTGGGCGTGTATTGGGCACCCTGCCCTACATGCTGCTGGATGTAGCGCCCGGCAATGAGATTTACTACTACAACAAGTACGCATTTAACCTGATGAACCGGTTTGAATACATCAACGATCGGTATGCCGGCCTGGCCATCGAACACAATTTTGGCAGTGGCCTCTTCCGCTACCTGGGCCTTACGCGGCGCATGAAGCTGCGCCAGTTTTGGAACATTAAAACCCTGTGGGGCGGCCTGAGCGATGCTAACCGCCAGCTCAATTTTGTGCAGGGGCATCCCTTCAGCGATTTGCACGGCCGCACCTATGCCGAACTGGGTACCGGTATCGACAACATTTTAAAAGTACTGCGGCTGGATCTGGTGTGGCGGCTGGCGCCCCGCCCGCTGCCCGAAGCCCGGGTGGCCCGGTTTGGCGTGTTTGGTAGTTTCAGGCTGGCATTTTAACCAGCGGACTTTGCCCAGGTGGTTTGTTGATCATCCATAAATGAAGCCGGCTTTTGCCCGGCAGGGAAGCTTAAGACAATGTTTTCACCAAAACCCATAGTTTAGCAGTCAATAAAACAGATTACACTATGGCACTTTTTCAATCGGGCAACCCCGCCCTGGGCGAAAAAACTTTTCAAGGTCTATCGATAGCAGGTACTGGCGGTGAGGTAATGACCGCACAAGGTACCATGCGCAAACTGGGCCTGCTGCTGCTGCTCATGATGGGCGCCGCCTTTTATACCTGGAGCGGTTTTTTCAAAGGCCAAAACGTACAGCCGCTGATGTGGATTGGGGTGATTGGTGGATTGGTAGTAGCGCTGATCATCACTTTCAAAAAAGAATGGGCCGGCTATCTGGCACCGGCTTATGCCCTGCTCGAAGGTTTGTTCATTGGCGCTATTTCGGCTGTTTTCCATTACCAATTTGCGGATAGTGGAATGCCGGGTATCATTCTAAACGCTGTGGGGCTTACCATGGGCACGGCTGTAGCCATGTTCCTGCTGTACAATTTCCGCATTATCAAGGCTACCGAGCGTTTCAAAAGCGTAGTGATTACGGCCACCATGGGTATTGCCATTTTTTACGGCATTACCATGCTGCTACGCTTGTTTGGTGTACAAGTGCCCTTTATGCACGATAGCAGCTGGCTTGGTATCGGCATCTCGCTGTTTGTGGTGGGTATTGCGGCCCTCAACCTGATTCTCGATTTCGACATGATAGAGCAGGGCGCTGCCAATGGTGCCCCTAAATACATGGAATGGTATGGCGCCTTTGGCCTGATGGTAACGCTGGTATGGTTATACCTCGAAATCCTGCGCCTGCTGAGCCGTTTTGCCAGCCGCGACTAACGGGTGCCAACGCCACCTCGGTTCAATACCAGAAGCCGGACGACCTCAAAAAGGCGTCCGGCTTTTTCGTGGTTTGGTTGTATGTTGCACACTAACCCTGTATGCAAAAACACCTGGTTGGCATTCTGCTGGGCCTGCTGCCATCTTTTCTCAGCAAGCCGCTGCACCGGCTACGGGGATACCGTATTGGTAAGCGCTGCCGCATCCACATGGGCAGCTTCCTCTTCTGCGATTCGTTTGAGCTGGCCGATGGCGGCCGCATTGGGCCACTGGCGGTGGTAAAATGCCGGCAGTTTGCCGCAGGCCGACACCTCAAAATAGGTCCTGCTGTTTTGGTCAATACACCGCAGGTACAACTGGGCCATTATGTGCAACTATCGGGGCCCAGCGTGATCATGAGCGATGTAGTACCCGATGCCGGCATCCGCATTGGCGACCACAGCCGGGTGTTTCCATTTTGCTGGTTGGAGTGTGGCGCAGGCATCAGCATCGGGCAGCAGGTAGCCATTGGTGGCCATACTCAAATTTTTACGCACGGCTACTGGACCAGCTACTTCAAACATGGGCAAATAAGTGTAGGCGCTGTAAGCATAGATGATGAAGTATACCTGGCGTGGCGGGTGTTTATCCTTCCGGGCTGCCACATCGGCCGCCAGACGGTAGTAGGCGCCGGGGCCATAGTGGCCAAAAGCATACCGGCCTACTCAGTAGCCGTGGGCAACCCCGCCAAGGTGATAAAGCAGGTGCCCGAGCAGGCGCTGGACTACAGCACCCAGGTACAGCGGCTGCAGCAAGTGCTGCAGGGCTTTGAACAGTATGCCCGCTTTCTGGGCCATTCGGCACGGTTATTGGAGCCCGATACCGTAGAAGTGGCTGGCATACGCATCACACGTGCTGGCTCTGCACTGCGCCATGATACCGATGTACTGGTAATACTGCCCACACCCGATGCGCCCGCCACCGAAACCCAGCAACTGCAGCAGCGTCAGCAGGGCAATTGTATCGATTTGTACCGGCTGCATGCACAGGTTTCGCACAGGCACCCCACCGTCGATCTGTTTGTACGTTATTTGCGTAAATATGGCGTCCGACTGTATATAAACCATGGCTCTACTACTTCGTATTGACGTAGACAAACCCTTTGGCCATCACGCCCTGCTGCCCAAGCTGGCCAGCAAGCTGAGCGAAGAAACCAATTGGCCCCTCCGGTGGGTGCAGCCCTACCTGCCGCACTGCCATGCCATGGTGCGCATGCTGGATGATGCCGGCATCTCCGCTTTTTTCTACTTCAGGCGCTGCACCGCCCCCAGCCCTGCCACGCTGCAGCTGCTGGCCAATGGTGGCCACCAGTGGGGCTTTCATGCCGAAGACACCCGCAGCTTTGAAACATTTGAGCAAGAGCTGCGCTATTTCGAAAACCTGGTGGGGCAGCCGGTACAGCACTTTACCAAGCATGGCTCGGGCCAGCTAAAGCTGGGCAAGCATCACCATGCGCCCTACGAGCCAGAGCGCTACCGCGAATGGGCACAGCGCCTCGGTATCCGTTACTTTTCGGGTAATGGCACCCCGGCCAGCACCACCGACCTGGCCGCTGCCGAACCCGGTTGGTGGCCCCACTGCTTTTGGCTGGAAAGACACTACCGCCACCCGCAACTAAACCAGCTGGAACAACTGGTAGCTGCTGCTGCTACGCAAGATGTGATCATGCTGGCCCACCCCGAAACCTGGTA
>JALOMC010000102.1 GCA_025455665.1 Chitinophagaceae bacterium
CGCACCGACGTGTACTTGCCATTGCTGCGGAACAAGCGGGTGGGAATTTTTGCCAACCATACAACCGTGGTGGGTGCCCACCGCACCCATCTGGTAGATACGCTGCTGAAACTGGGAGTGAAAGTGGTAAAAATATTTGCCCCCGAGCATGGCTTCCGGGGCACTGCCGATGCCGGCGAAAAACTGAGCAATAGCAAAGACTCAGCCACGGGCATTCACATTGTATCGTTATACGGCGCCAAGCGGGCTCCTTCGGCTACCGACCTTGAAAACATTGATTTGCTGGTATTTGATGTGCAGGATGTCGGCACCCGGTTTTATACTTATATCTCCAGCCTCGAAGAAGTGATGAATGCGTGTTTCGAAAACGGAAAACCACTTTTACTATTCGACCGGCCCAATCCCAATGGATTTTATGTAGATGGGCCCATACTGGAAAAGCCGTACAAAAGCTTTGTGGGCATGCAGCCTATACCGGTGGTGCACGGCCTCACCATGGGCGAATATGCGCAAATGCTGGTGGGAGAAAAATGGCTGAGTGAAAAAGCCAATCGCCATGCTGCTGCTTTTAAAAAGGCAGTACCAACTGCTGACACGCCGTTTCATTTTATGGTGATTAAATGCAGTGGCTACAGCCATAAAACACACTATGATGTACCCATAGGGCCCAGCCCCAACCTACCCGATATGCAAAGCATTTTGCTCTACCCCAGCACCTGCTATTTCGAAGGAACGGAGCTGAGTCTGGGTCGCGGTACCGCCGTTCCTTTTCAGGTGTATGGGCACCCCAGCCTGCCCGATACGCTATTCAGTTTTACACCCCGTAGCGTACAAGGCGCCAAAAACCCACCATTGCTGGACCAAACCTGCTACGGCAAGGACCTGAGCAAACTGACAATAGACCGCACCAAAAAGCAGTGGCAGCGCATTCAACTCAGCTATTTGCTGGACGCTTACGAATTGTTCCCCAACAAGGACAGTTTTTTTCTACGGCCGAAAAAGAATAATCCTGCAGGCCCCGACTTTTTCTTTAACAAGCTGGTGGGCAACAACCTGCTGATGTGGCAAATGATGAATGGTAAAAGTGAAGCAGAGATCAGAAAAAGCTGGCAGCCCGGCCTGGCCAACTACAAAAAAATGCGGAAAAAATACCTGCTGTACCCCGACTTTGAATAGGCTAATCATGGGGCTGTGATTACAATTCACCTGGTAAGATTTTACGCTGCTTTGCAAGAGGACAGTTCGCTGCAGCAGTAAATTTGTGTCCTTATGTCTACCGATAGTCTGCCCCGCCCTCCACGCATTGTTTTTATGGGTACGCCTGCTTTTGCCGTGGCATCACTGGCTGCATTGGTAGATGCCGGGTACCACGTAGTGGGCGTTATAACTGCGCCCGATAAACCTGCCGGCCGTGGCATGAAAATGCATGAAAGCGCCGTGAAGCAGTATGCGGTAGCACAAGGCTTGACAGTACTACAGCCCGAAAAGCTGAAAAATCCGGCATTCTTAGAAGAATTGGCGGCGCTGAAAGCTGATTTGCAAGTGGTAGTAGCCTTTAGGATGCTGCCCGAGCTGGTTTGGAATATGCCGCCCATGGGCACCATCAATGTGCATGCCAGCCTGCTGCCGCAATACCGTGGGGCCGCTCCCATTAATTGGGCCATCATCAATGGTGAACAACAAACGGGCGTCACCACTTTTAAGCTGCAGCATGCGATAGACACCGGCAACATCTTGATGCAAGCGCCGCTTGCCATTGCGCCCCGGGAAACGGCTGGTGAGCTACACGACCGACTGATGAAATTGGGAGCCGAGGTACTGGTAAAAACAATAGCCGGCATGCTGAATGGCACGCTGCACGACCAACCGCAGCCGGCAGATATGGGCCAGCTGAAACATGCGCCAAAACTTACCACCGCTACCGGTGACATAAATTGGCATCAATCTGCGCAACAGATCGTTCAGTTGGTTCGCGGCTTGTCGCCTTTTCCGGGTGCATTTACCAGCCTGCACGGCAAAATGCTGAAACTATACCAATGCCATGCGGCACCAAAGCCCGCCCACGATAGCCATGCACCTGGTACCGTATTGACCGACGGCAAGACCATGCTGGGCATGGTAGCAGCAGATGCTGTAGTGTATTTTGAAACACTACAGCTGGAGGGTAAAAAAAGAATGGAAGTGACCGACTTTTTGCGTGGCTACCGAGCACCACAAGCCTCGACGTAGCGGGCAAAGGAGTGCTAATCCTCGTACACCAATTCGTGGTCTTGTTCGTCCCAAATGCCAAGTGCGGCCCTTGCAGCGCTGTTCAATCTTGCTTGCAGCGGTTTTTCACCTTTGATAGTCGGAAGTGGCCCCACTACTTTCGCAAAAACCGATACCCCATTGGCCGGGTTGCTTACCCTGAGCACCGTGCCTGCAGGTACATCTGCCGCCAGCAGATAAAACTTACCATCGTACCAGCCGCCAAGGCTTTTAAACACGCCGGTTTTGGCTACTTGTGTCACGGTTTTCAGGTTTTTGTACTCGGGCTGGTAGGCACCTGCGCCACGGTACAAAGGCTGGCTGCTGGTAGCGGCAGGCTCAGCCGGCACGGCCATGGCACCTTTGAAATGCCCTGACGAAAACAGGCGAACCGGTAAATGCCCCACATGCAACACAGTGCCGGCAGGCAGGCTTTCAAGGCCGGCGTTCATGGCCTTTAGCTCAAATGGATCGGCATAGCCAAACAACCTGGCCAGTTTTCCGAAATCATCGCCAGCCTGAGTTTGGTAATACAAAAAAACACAAGCATTGTCCGGGCATTGCGGCTGAAGCTGAGAGGAGATAGCCAGATAGAGGTATGGATCCGGACGCAAACTATCTGGCTTGTTCAGGGCCAAAAACAAAGAATCAGTGTTGCCAAAACGGCTGTAAACCGCCTGGGAGGTTTCGGTACTATCGGGCAGGTAGCGAATCACCAGCGTTTGCTGTTTTAGCAACACCTCCTTGGCCTGGCCCTTGCCAGCCAGTGCACTCAACAGACACGCCCCTATCAGCCACCAGTTTTTCACGACGGGCAAATATGCAGGTTTCGTGCCAAGGCGCTTGCAGTCTGGTATAGATTAACAAACTAGTCGCCGCCCGTTCGCAGCCGCCACTCTTTAGGGTAGTAGTTGTTACTGCGGGGGCCCAGGTGTTTCAACCATCCCAGGCGGTGCCCCTCCCAGTTTACCACCGACCAGCCAAGGGTGGCTTCTGCCGGCATCATGGCTTCTTTACGAAGGTACTGCCTTGCCATGTCTACATCTACCAGCGTGGCCGGTAGCTGAGGGTGCGCCCACGTACTTACCGCCAGTGCATGGTCGGGCTGCAGGCCATTTCGTTGCCACTCGCCTACCAGCAGGCCGGCCCTTTTTACTTTCAGCAGGTGTCGGGTTGTTTGAAAAAAATCCAGCAGTTGTGGCGGCATGGCATAGAGTTGTTGCTCGTGCTGGTAAATGCTGTACACTGCTGCCGGTAGCAGCCAGCGCTGCATATCGCGAAGGATAGCCTCGGGCGGCGCTATGCTGCGGGCAGGCTTTGCCCGAAAGGTTGGTACTGCTTCTTTTTTTCGAAAAGCCGACAGGAAAAAACCTTCGCCCGACACCTGGTGCGGATAAAAGCGGTAACAGGGATGCCCATGTTGGGGCGAGTGGCTCAAAACCGGACCAGCAGCAGGTGGAAAATCGATACTCAGTGCTTCCCAGTCGGCCAACTGATAAAGCCAATCAGCGATGCGTTCGTCTTCTTCGAACGAATAGCTGCAAGTGGCATAGATGAGCAGCCCCCCTTCTTTCAGCGCAGGCAGTACATCGGCCAAAATGCGCTGCTGCCGCTGGCTGCAAAGCTGCACATTGGCCGGGCTCCATTCCTTAATAGCCTCCGGATCGCGGCGAAAAAGGCCACTACCGCTGCAGGGGGCATCTACCAGCATTACATCGAAGCTGCCCGTGAGGCGCCCAAAATCGGCCGGATCATTATTGGTAACAATGGCCTGCGGCAGTCCCCACTTCACCACATTTTCCAGCAGTATGTTGGCGCGGCTTTGAATTACATCGTTTGTTACCAGTATATCGGTTTCGGCATTCAACAGCGAAAGCAGATGCGTTGATTTTCCTCCGGGGGCCGCACAAAGGTCCAGCACCCGCAGCGGGCCCGCTGGCCGATGTTGTAAAAAGGCCTGCTCTACCGCCATACTGCTGGCCTCCTGCACGTAATAAGCTCCGGCGTGCCAGGCAGGATCTTGCGCAAATGCGGGGCGATGATGCAAAAAATACCCATGCTGTGCCCATGGTACACTGCCAGCCAGCGGAAGCTGCAGCCGCCCTGATTTAGTGGGATGCAGCCGCACCGATACCGGTGCCGGCAAACGGTGTGCTTGCTGAAAGGCAGCGGCGTGGTAGCCCGGCAGGCCCTGCAGCGAGGCCAGCAAGGCGTCGGGCAATTGCATAGTATACGCTTAACTTAAACGCAGCGAATTTATTCCAATTGCACTCTTACTTTTATCGACGCTCGGCGGCATGCGCACAAAATGCCGTAGAATTTTTGTAAACCGACAGCAATTGATCCCATGGAAGAGCACCTGCCCCAACAAGACGGCCCCAAGCGTATGATGTACCAGGTGACCATTCATTTCGAAATGGATGAGGATTTTATGACGCTGGTGGCACCACACCGTACCTATGTCAATTACCTCATTAACAAGGGGGTGATAGATAGCTACACCGTAAGCCTGGAAAGCATGCGCAGTTGGATTGTAATGACTGCCGGTAGTAAAGCTGATGTGAAATTGCTGTTGTCAAAGTCGCCTTTGTACAAGTATTGGACGATTGAAATAGATGAACTGTATGTGGTGGACGGCCAGCCGTATCGGCTGCCTGCATTACAACCAAACTAGTACGACCGATAGTTTTCGAAAAAAAATTTTGCAGTTATAAATGCACGCCTATTTTTGCACTCCCAAAACAGAAAAAGGGAGCATAGCTCAGCTGGTTTAGAGCATCTGCCTTACAAGCAGAGGGTCCTTGGTTCGAATCCGAGTGCTCCCACTACTAAAAAGAAAGTCATCGCAGATTGTGATGACTTTTTTGTTTGCATATACCTGTCCGTCGGTTGGCAGAGGTAGCCGCACCGCCAGCCAAACCGCCCAAAGCTTTTCCCTTTCTTTGTAGCATGCTGCAAGCCCTGAAAAAAATTGACGTAGCATTATTGGAACTGGTGAACCGCGACTGGAGTGCACCCTGGCTGGACAAAATACTGCCTTGGCTGCGGTACCAGGAGTTGTGGTACCCGTTCTACATCTTCATGGCCGCTTTTGCGGTCATCAATTTTGGCAGGCGTGGCTGGTGGTGGATACTTGGGTTTGTAGCTACGGTGAGCCTGGCCGATACAGTGAGCAGCAAGCTGATAAAGCAAGCCGTGCAGCGCTTACGCCCCTGTTACGATCCCGAGGTATTGTCCATGGTTGAATTACGGGTACCACGCTGTTCTGGCGGCTTCAGCTTTACCAGCAGCCATGCGGCCAATCATTTTGCCATGGCTGCTTTTATCTTCGTTACTGTTTACCCATTTTTTGGCAAAAAGGCCCGCCTCATTTTTCTATGGCCTGTGCTGGTGAGCTATGCACAAGTGTATGTAGGCGTCCATTATCCGTTGGATGTAATAGGTGGTGCTTTGGTTGGTCTTATGCTTGGCACCATTACTGGCCGTTTTTTCAACCGCCGCATTAGCATGCAGCAGGCTTAGCGGCTGCCAGGCACCATGCGACCACCGGCTTCGGCACCCCGCTCGCCACTTTCTATGTAAATGGCATCCTGATTTACCTGCCACAGATTGTACAGTTCTTTTCCGGCTTTTATGTTTTCTACAGCCAGCATAGCGGTCATCATGCTGTGGTCCTGATTGTTATACTTGTGCATGCCATTTCGCCCCACCAATATCAGGCCGGGCATAGCTTGCAGCCCGGCCCGTACCTGCTGTATATGCTCCTGATAGTGGGCGTCGTACACGGGGTAGGCCTTGGATTGGCGTACAATGTACCAATCGTGCACATCGGCTCGTTGGCATAGCCCTATCTGCTCCATTTCCCCAATGGCCAGTTCTGCCAATTCGTCGTCGCTGCTTTGCCACATCCCATCGCCCTCAAAACAGAAGTATTCTAGTCCGTAGCAGGCTTTACTGGCATCGGGCACCATATCTGGGCTCCAGCTCTTAAAGTTTTGAATCCGTCCCACTTTTACGGACGGATCGTGTATATAAATCCAGTTGTCGCTGAATTTTTGGCGTTCAGTTACTATCAGTACTACTGTTAAAAAGTCACGGTAGCGCAGGGCCTCGGCGGCTTGCCTTGTAGCTGCAGGCAACTCGTTTTCAATTCCGGCTACCAACTGCCGGATTGGCGCTGTCGATATCACATAGTCATATTCCCCCTCCCATCGTGCAGCATCGGTTTGCAATTGCCAGCCGGCTGCTGCCTGGTACCGGAGCGCCTGTATGCCAGTACCCATTTGCACTTGTACCCCCATGGCTTCGGCCTTTTGGCGGCAGGCCTGCCACATTTGGCCGGGTCCTAGCCGAGGGTATCTGAAAGAGTCGATCAGGGTTTTGATCAGCTGGTCGCCGTCTTTGCCTTTTTTGGCAGGAAATAGTGCGTTGGAAATAGCTGTGCGTAGCGACAGCCCCTTGATGCGTTGGGCAGCCCAGTCGGCCGAAATTTCGGTACAGGGTATGCCCCACACTTTTTCGGTATAGGTTTTGAAAAAAATGCTGTACAAGCGCCAGCCAAATTGGTTGGCCACCCACTCCTCAAAATTGGCGGGTGCTTTGTTGGGGCGTAGTTTGGCCCATCCATAGCTGGCTATGCAGCGCATGGTTTCCCACAAACCCAGTTTCAGCAGTGCTTCGCTGGCTACCAGTGGGTAAGCAAAAAACTGCTGGTTGTAGTAAATACGGCTGCTTCGTGGCCGCTCCAGCAATTCATCGGCGAGTATTTCCGTCCATAGCGCCTCTACTTCTTTGCTTTTGCTGAAGAATCGATGCCCGCCAATATCGAAGTGAAAGCCCTGGTACGATTCGGTACGTGAAATGCCCCCCACCAGGGTGGGATGCTTTTCGAAGACGGTTACCTGATGAAAGCCTGCTTTGGCCAGCAGATAAGCGGCGGTAAGGCCGGCGGGTCCGGCACCAATGATAGCAATGCGGGCAGCAGTATTGTTCACGGGGCAGCAAATATAGGCGGGTCTTTCGTGTTGCCGGGGTTGCGCTTTGCACAAGGCCGAAGCTGCATTTCCCATAGATTTGCGTAGTATCAATACAGTACCCCCCGAATGGAGGAGATTTTAATATTGTTGGGCCTGATGATCGTGAATGGCTTGTTTTCCATGAGTGAAATAGCCCTGGTATCGGCCCGCAAAAGCCGGCTTGAAAACCTGGCCGACAACGGTAATAGCCGGGCTACCGCCGCCCTCAAACTGATAGAAAAGCCTGAAGTATTCTTAAGCACGGTACAAGTGGGCATTACGCTCATTTCTATTGTGACTGGTTTGTATTCGGGTGAAAAGTTCAGTAAAGACCTCGAGCCGATTGTAGCTAATATTCAGTGGTTGCAGCCGTATGCAGCATCGGTAAGCACTGGCGTTGTAGTTATCATCGTTACGTTTCTCTCCATCCTGATAGGCGAGCTTGTACCCAAAAAGCTGGCCATGTTGCAGTCGGAAAAAATAGCGCTGTTGGCTGCACCGGTCATGCTTTTTCTGTCGAAGGTGACCATGCCCATCATTTGGTTGCTCAATTCAGTGACCGGCCTTTTCTTTCGCCTTTTCAAAATAAAGGACACCAAGATGAGTGTGGTGACCGAAGAAGA
>JALOMC010000103.1 GCA_025455665.1 Chitinophagaceae bacterium
TATCGGCCCATTCCATGACCAGTTCGGCGCTGTAATCATCGCCATACGGATTGCCAAATGCCATACTAAGGTACACCACCAGCTGGCGAGACTGCTGCTTTACCAGCTCTTGTATGCGCAGCACCCGTTGCCAGCTTTCGGCCAGGCTGCTATTGGCATTGCGCTGCTGAAACGTAGGAGAAATGCTAAAAGGATAGCCCAGCGCATCTACCACGCGGTGCTGCAACGCCTCGGTAGCGCCCCGCTCATTGGCCACGATGGCCAGTACCTGTGTGTTGCTGTTGCCCTTGTCCAATTGGCGGGCTACTTCGTGGCTATCGGCCATTTGTGGAATGGCCTTCGGCGATACAAAGCTCAGGCAGTCGAGCGTATGAAAACCCACCTGTAGCAGTTGTTGCAGGTATTGCAGCTTTTGTGCCGTGGGTAGGTGGTGCGGCCATCCCTGCATCGCATCGCGGGGACATTCTACTATTTGCAGTGCACTCATGCTTGCATCCGTTGTTTCATGGCTTCATACAATATCATGCCGGCTGCCACACTCACATTCAGCGATTCAAATTTGCCCGCCATCGGTATTTTAAACACCGCATCGCTTATTTTTTGCATGCCGCTGAACACGCCTTTGTCTTCGGCGCCCATTACAATGGCGCAGGGTGCTGTCAGCTCCAATTGAAAAAGTGATCGGCTGGCTGTCATTTCGCTGGCGTACACACTAATGCCGTTCAGGTGCAAAGTGTCTACTGCCTTCATCAGACTGTTCACCCTGCAAATATGTATTTGCTCCAGTGCGCCGGCACTTGATTTTACAGCGTCTTCGCCCAGGGCTGCCACGCCTTTGTCGGGTATGATGATGGCCTGCGCACCGCAGCACACAGCCGAACGGGCAATGGCCCCAATGTTTCGCACATCGGTAATGCCATCCAGGATGAGCAGCAGTGGTACCTGACCGTTTTCGTTCAGCCAATCAATCACCTGCTGCAAATCGGAGTATTGCACCGCTGCTTTAAACGCCACCACCCCCTGGTGCTGCACATTGGTCAGCTGGTTCAGCTTTTCGATGGGCACATACTGCACTGGTATCTGGTGCAGTTTGGCCAGGTCTTTTATTTGCAATACCTGGTCGCCGCTGGCATTTTTAAATAGCAGCACCTTGTCTACTGTATTTGGCTGCTGCAGGGCTTCAATCACCGGATGGCGTCCGGCTATGATATGCTTCTTTTTAATGAACATGTGTAATCAGCGTCGTTTGATGAGCCGCCCCAGGTTGAGCAACCAATAGGGCAGCGATATCAGCAGCCAGATGGCTGCCATGGCAAATTTCGCCCATACCAACCAATAGAGGATGGCTGGCGAAAAAACTTCGGGGTGGCCACCCAGCCACCACAGCATAATGATGTTTTCAAAAGCATCGATGATGCCTGGCAAAAAAGCCAGTAGCGCTGCCCAGCCCCAGCGCAGCCCCCAGCGGGTTTGCAGCTGCCATTGCTTCCACGCCTGGCGCAGGCCGTGATAAAAGAAGCTGCTGTAGGCCATCAGAAAAAAGAAATCCCAGATGACATTCCAGGTAGCATGATGGCTCAGGGTGTACCATGCCCGATTAATTTCTTCTACGCGGCTGGTGGTACGGGCCAGTTCCAAATCGAGAATACCTAGCGGCGTAGCGGCCGTTTGCAACCAGGCTCCATGCCACACCATCAGCCAAAGCATGGCGGCAGCGGCAAGGCCCGCCAGCAAAAACCGACCATTAAAATGCTTCATACACGAAAGGTAGGTGCGGATGGCAGCACCGGCCAAAACAAAAGGCTCCGCTGCTTGGTACAACGGAGCCTTCGCTATTTCAAAAAAGGATTATTTCAGCTTGAAAGCCTTTTTCACCTTGGGCACATAGTCCAGCTTTTCCCAGGTAAACAGTTCTACCTTCTTCTTCACCAGCTTGCCTTCGGGCGATTTGAAAGTTTTTTCCACCACCTCTGGCTTACGACCCATGTGGCCATAGGCCGCAGTTTCGCTGTAGATGGGGCTGCGCAGTTTCAGGCGCTGCTCAATAAAGTAAGGACGCATATCGAAGATGCCCTCTACGATCCTGGCAATTTCGCCATCGCTCAGGTTCACTTTGGCAGTGCCATAAGTGTTTACGTAGATAGAGGTAGGCTTGGCCACGCCGATAGCGTAAGATACCTGTACCAGTACTTCGCTGCACACACCAGCTGCTACCAGGTTTTTGGCAATGTGGCGGGTGGCGTAGGCGGCGCTCCGGTCTACTTTGCTGGGGTCTTTCCCGCTAAAGGCACCACCACCATGGGCGCCTTTGCCACCGTAGGTATCTACAATGATTTTGCGGCCGGTAAGGCCGGTATCGCCATGCGGACCACCAATCACAAACTTACCGGTGGGGTTGATGTGATACTTGATCTTATCGTTGAACAGGTGGGCGTATTTCTTGTACTTGGCCTTTACGCGGGGGATCAGGATGCTGATCATGTCCTTCTTGATTTTGTCCAGCATCTTGGCTTCGCTGTCAAAATCGTCGTGCTGAGTAGAGATAACGATGGCATCGATACGCACAGGCTTGTTGTTGTCATCGTATTCCAGCGTTACCTGGCTCTTGGCATCGGGGCGCAGGTACTTTATTTGCTTGTCTTCGCGGCGCAATGCGGCCAGTTCCTGCAGCAGCTTGTGTGCCAGATCGAGGGCCAGCGGCATGTAATCGTCGGTTTCGGCGGTAGCATAGCCAAACATCATGCCCTGGTCGCCGGCTCCCTGGTCTTCCTTCTTCTTCCGATCTACCCCCTGGTTGATGTCGGGGCTTTGCTCGTGAATGGCGCTCAGGATACCACAGCTATTGGCTTCAAACATGTACTCGCTTTTGGTGTAGCCAATGCGGCGAATCACACCACGAGCTATTTCTTGTACGTCGAGGTAGGCTTTGCTTTTTACTTCGCCTGCCAGTACTACCTGCCCGGTAGTTACCAGTGTTTCGCAGGCTACTTTGCTTTGGGCATCAAAAGCCAGAAAATTGTCAATCAGTGCGTCTGAGATCTGGTCAGCTACTTTGTCAGGATGACCTTCGCTAACACTTTCGGAAGTGAAGAGGTATGGCATAGAGGGGTTTTTTGATTGGTCGCAAATATAAGCGGCCAACGGGTTAAATTTTTGACCAGATAATCCGCAGCACCATCTTCTTGCGGGGGTCGGGGTGATTGCTGCCCGCTAAGCGGATACGACCATTACCTGGCAGGTTTGCCACGCTGTTATTAGGATTGCGCAGCATGTAGAAGTTGGAGGGCAACAGCAGCGAGTTGTTCGCACAGTTGTCGTATTGCAGGTAGTACGGTGCCGAAATACGGAAGTTGACCCGTTTTTCTTTGCGGGTGACGATGGACTGCAGGTGCCTTGAGATATTGAACCGGTAAACCGCCAGGCGCTGCCCATTGACCAGTTCGTAGCGGGTATTGCCGCCAAAATAGGCGTACTCGATAGGGAGGCCCGGAAAGCAGAAATAATTTGAAAATGGTGTCAGATCGTAGGGAATACCGCGGTAGGTATTGTTGGTATCGGCCACATCCATGTACAGTACCGGTGGCGGCGTTAGCTGGCTAAAAGCCCCGTCATTGGGCTCGGCTTCGGTAGCCCGCAACTCAGCCCGGTGAATGATGCGGTTCGTCAGCGTATCGATACCCGGTATTTTCAACAGTGCCACCGTGCCCGGGGCTGTTTGAATGTACAGTCGCTCAGCCCCCTTCACAGGATCGCCTGTCAGCGAGTTGGCCACTTCGCTACCGCTTCGGTTGCGTTCAAACTTGACGGCATGGCCGCTAAGGCCAGTAAACCGCAAAGTAGTTTCCAGGGTATCTTCCTTTTTTGTGAGCTTGTTGTACGCCCTGTAGTAGAGCTCTATGCCAGTATTATTGCCAGTAAGCAAAAAGTAGTGCAGTGCTTGCGCCGAGGCATCGGCCTGTACAGCAAACCCTTTGAAATTGGCTTTGAAGAGGCTATCGCTACGGAAAGCACCGCTGGCCGAGCTATCGCTGAGGAAAAGACGCAGTGCAAAGCTTTGATCAATGGGTATCCGCAACTGGTTGGTCACTTTGCGGTACACAGAGTCCTTTCGTTTGATCTGCACGGTGTCGCGGTACTGATTGGACCGCATACTCTTTTGCCCCAAAAAGGAGCCGGGCGTCAGCGGAGGATTGAATGTGTAGTAGGGCAACACTGTCGTGTCACGGTTCACAGCCTGCGCCGATTCGAATAGCCTGAAGTTGACTGTGCTAAGGCTATCACCGTAGGTACCTATATAATCCAGCACCATGACCGCCGAATCCAACACCAGTGCCGAGTCGGCTCTGGGTATAGCGTACGGAAATACCCCGGGCTTCGCTTCGAAAAACAAGGTGGCCCGGCTGGTACCAAAAAGGGGATCGTTGGCAATAGCACCGGCAGGGTGCGCATCGCCGGCAAATATGCGGGTAGAGTCGCCCGGAATCAGATTACTGGCATTCACCTCCAGCACCGTTTCAAAGGTGTTGATATTGTCGACGACCGGCACAAGGTCCGAACCGAGACTGGTGGTTTCAATTTTGGTACAAGCGGCTATCGAAGTGGCCAATGCCAGCAAGAGCAGGACAGCCTTATTCAGTCTGTTCACCAGGTCAGTTGTTTAATTGCAAAAGGCTACAAAAATCAGTTGTCGGCAAGGTCGTTATAGAGGTTCAAATACTCTGTTAAATCACCGTCAGATGCTACATACTTCAGCACCTTCTTACCCCGCACTTTGCCAAAATCTTTTACCAGTGATGGGTCGATCTGATCATCAGCTTCGCCAAATGTGATGGCATCGGCATGGGTGGCGCCACCCCGCATCATGGCCAAATTATTGCCATCGGCAAATACGCTCAGTTCCTTGTCTTTCAACAAATCGGATATGCGGGCTGCCCGGCTGAAGTCGCTTCCCAGGTTTTCGCTGAAAGTGACCGAGCCAAGGGTGTAAATGACTTTGCTGTGCGCAAACACCGGTTCCCGCTTGTATACCGTTTTCAGGTAAAGGGGTATCAGGCCCGTCATCCAGCCGCTGCAGTGAATAATGTCGGGCGGCCAGCCAAATTTCTTCACCGTTTCAAGGGCCCCCTTGCAAAAGAATACTGTCCGCAAGTGGTTGTCTTCGAACCATTTTTCGTCTTCATCATGAAAAACGAATTTGCGCTTAAACAGGTCTTCATTGTCCAGAAAATATACCTGCAGGCGTGCATTGGGCAGGCTGGCTACCTTGATTTGCAGCGGAAAATCGTCATCATCTACCGATACGTTGATCCCACTCAGCCTCACTACCTCGTGCAGGCGGTGCCGTCTTTCATTAATGGTCCCGAAGCGGGGCATGATGCATCGTACTTCGAGATTATTATTGTTAGAAAGGATGGCCAGCCTGTTGATTGTTTCCGCAAACTCTGTCAGCTCCAGGTAGGGCGACATTTCGTTGGCGATAAACAAAATTCTTTTCTTTGTGCTCATTCAACCACTTGTTTTTCCTTGCAAAAGGTGGGCAAAGGTAAGAAAATAGTCCCGCCCCCCTTTTTACATGATCATTGTACACAGCTTGCAGGCCCTGCGCCAAGCCCTGTTGGGGGTGCCGGCCTACCATCCCGGCGTGGCATTTGTACCCACTATGGGCGCCCTGCACCACGGCCATATCAGCCTGGTGGCGGCCGCCCGCCGATTGTCTCCCACGGTGGTGACCAGCATTTTTGTCAACCCCACTCAGTTCAACGATCCGGCCGATTTTGCCCGCTACCCTAAAAGCCTGGAGCAGGACATAGACATGCTGGAAGCCGCCGGCACCCATTTGCTTTTTTTGCCCGAAGTAGCCACGCTATACCCGCAAGGCACGCAGCACCTGCCCCCCTACCCACTGGGCCGCCTCGAACAATTGCTGGAAGGCGTGCACCGTCCGGGCCATTTTCAGGGGGTATGCCAGGTGGTACACCGCCTGCTACAGGCAGTGCAGCCCGGCCACCTGCTACTGGGTGCCAAAGACTACCAGCAGTGCATGGTGGTACGCCAATTACTGCTGCAAACCGCCCTGCCCATTCAACTACAAATAGTGCCCACCATGCGAGAGGCCGATGGGCTGGCCATGAGCAGCCGTAACCGCCGGCTGGGTGCCGATGGCCGCCAGAAAGCTGCCAGCATTTACCGCACCCTGCAGTGGATAAATAGCCAATGGCCACATGCGCAGCCCGCCATACTGGAAGCAGAGGCCAGGCGTCAGCTGCTGGCCGCCGGGTTCGAATCAGTGGATTATTGCAGCATATGCCATGCCCACACGCTGGAGCCCCTGCAACAAGCCGATGCCGATGAGCCGGCAGTAGCACTGGTAGCCGCCACTTTAGAGGGGGTGCGCCTGATAGACAACCTGCCACTAGGCCCAAAAATGGCTTAACACTGCCTCAACTATTTTGTCTGTTTCTTTGCCCCCAATTCTTTTTTGGCATGCTCATCGAGGTATTGAAATCAAAAATTCACCGCGCCGTTATTACCGAAGCCAACCTGCACTATGTGGGCAGCTGTACCATTGATGAAGACCTGATGGATGCGGCCAACCTGCTACCCAACGAAAAGATTACGGTAGTAAACGTAAACAATGGCAACCGGCTGGAAACCTATGCCATCAAAGGCCAGCGGGGCACCGGCACCATTGCGATGAATGGTGCAGCAGCCCGGCTGGTACAGCCCGGCGATGTGGTCATTATTATGAGCTACGGCCAATTACCCATAGAGCAGGCCCGGCAGTTTCAGCCCAGCGTGGTGTTTCCGGTAGAGGGCAACCGGCTACCCGCCTGAGTTGCCCGTTTCTTAACAGGGGTGGCATTATTATGCGGTGGCCGTTTGGCAGGCGGCCACTAATTTAGCTGCCATGCAAAAGCTGAAGCTGAAGGAAATAATTCAGTATGTTTTCTTTTTAGGGCTGGGTATTGGCCTCATTTGGTACAGTGGCAAAGACCTGACAGATGAGCAACTCGATCAGCTCAAATCGTCGTGGAAGCTGGCCCGGTTTGAATACATTGTACCGGTAGTGCTGGCACTCTTGGCCAGCCACTACAGCCGGGCCCTGCGCTGGATGCAGCTAATGAAGCCACTGGGATATGCCCCTACCCGCCTCAACACTTATTTTGCAGTACTACTTGGCTACTTTTTCAACATGCTGGTACCCCGCCTGGGAGAGGTGATGAAGTGTACCGTGCTGGCCAAGTATGAAAAGGTAGCGCCCGATAAACTGGTGGGTACTATTTTGGCCGAGCGGGCTGTAGACATGGTAAGCATGACCATTGTAGCAATCCTGATGGTCATCATTCAGTTCGACCGGATCGGTTCCTATGCCATCGACACTTTTGCCGGACTGGTAAAAGGCAAGAGCGGCGATTTTTCGTACGCCCGGCTACTCCTCATTTTGCTTGTCATTGCACTGCTGGTAGCCGGCGTCCGCTGGTTGTTCCGTCGCTACCATGATCGTGGCCTGGTTGTGAAAATAAAAAAAGTAGGCACCGGCATTTGGGATGGTATCAAAACACTGAAGCAGATCGATAATCTGCCGCTGTTCATTTTCCATACCATCTTCATCTGGAGCATGTACCTGGTAGGTATCTGGATTGGCTTTATGGCCTTTCCGCCGGTGGCGCACCTGGGCTTTCAGGCATCGGTTAGTGTACTCATTTTTGGTAGCCTTGGCATGATAGCTACACAGGGCGGTATTGGCGCTTATCAATTTGCTGTCGAAAAAACCCTGCTCCGATTTGGCATCCCCAATGTGATGGGGTTGGCATTTGGCTGGATCATCTGGGCCTCACAAACCGCCATTACGCTGCTCAGTGGCCTGTTTGCCCTGGTAGTAATGCCCATTGTAAATGCCCGCAAATCAAACCAGGCATGAGAAGGCCGCAAGCCATTCCTGATAAAATAATGACCCTGCCCCAACTGCTGGCTACGGTAGCAGCCTGGCGGGTAACGGGCCAAACCGTGGCTTTTACCAACGGAGTATTCGATCTGCTGCACGAAGGTCACATCTTTTCGCTGAGCCAGGCGGCAGCCGAAGCTTCGCGGCTGGTGGTGGCCATCAATGCCGATGCATCGGTAAAGCGGCTGAAAGGCCCCGAACGCCCCCTGAACAATGAACAGGCCCGGGCACTGGTGATGGCGTCGCTGGTCATGGTAGATGCCGTCATCCTGTTTGAAGACGATACCCCGCTGGCACTGGTAAAAGCCATATTGCCCGACGTAATGGTGAAGGGCGGCGACTACACCGTGGAGCAAATAGCCGGTGCTGCCGAAGTGCTGGCCCACGGCGGACGGGTCGTTATCAATCCACTCATACCCGGCATTTCTACCACTGGCCTGATAGCGCAAATGCGCCAAGGCTGACAATACATGGTGCTGCCGCAAACTTAACATCGGTCAAACAAGTGGTAACTTACATTTGAATGCATTGCTAACCCCACTGCTACTGACTTACGCATGGCTGCCAAAAAGAACATTATTCCCCGCGACATCAGCTGGCTCAGCTTCAATGCCCGGGTGCTGCAAGAAGCCAACGACCCCACCGTACCGCTGAAAGAACGGATACGATTTCTCGGAATTCATTCCAATAATCAGGATGAATTTTTCCGCGTACGTGTGGCTACGCTGAAGCGCATGCAAGAGGTGATGAAGAAAGGTGTAAAAGCCGCCATGCACCTCGAAAAATCGCCCGACTTTATCTTGGGTGAAATACACCGCATAGTGCTGCAACAGCAAAACGAGTTTGCCCGCATTTGGGAAAACATTGTAAAAGAGCTGGCCAAGGAAAAGGTATTCCTGATAACAGAAAAACAAATCAGCAAAGAGCAGCAGGCCTTCATTGAAAAATACTACGACGAACAGGTAAGTCCCAACCTGATACCGCTGATGATAGAAGACATTCCACAAATGCCGTATCTGCGGGATAAATCGATCTACCTGGGCGTGGTGATGCGCAAAAAAAAGAGCGCCTACCACCAGAAGTATGCCTTGATAGAAATACCTGCCAAAGCGGTAGGGCGGTTTGTGCTGCTCCCCTCTCGCCAGGGCGAAAAGCACATCATGCTGCTGGAAGATGTGATCCGGTACAACCTGCCACATATCTTCTCCTACTTCGGCTACGACCATTTTTCGGCGCATATTTTTAAAGTCACCAAAGACGCCGAACTGGATATTGACAACGACATTGCTACCGATACAGCCCAACGCATAGAGCGAAGCCTGAAGAAGCGCCGTGAAGGACGCCCCGTGCGGTTTGTGTACGATAAAGAAATGGATGCCGGCCTGCTGGAATACCTGATGCGCCGCCTGAACCTGAGCCGGAAGGACAACCTCATACCGGGCGGTCGCATCCATAATTTCAGGCACTTTATGGATTTTCCGGATGTGCTGCCGGCCCGCAATGCCCGAAAGCCCTCTTTCATTCATCCGGCGCTTGACGATGGTAAGCGCATTACCGATGTGGTGCAGCAGCAAGATGTAATGCTCAGCTTTCCCTACCATGATTTTACCTCGCTGATTCACCTGCTGCGGGAGGCCGCCATGGACCCCGACGTGAGCACCATTAAACTGACGGCGTATCGACTGGCCAGCAATTCACGCATTATCAATGCACTGATAAATGCCGTACGCAACGGCAAAAAAGTAACGGTAGTAATTGAACTGCGGGCCCGCTTTGATGAAGAAGCCAACCTGGAATGGAAAAAAATACTGGAGCAGGAAGGCGTAAAGGTGCTGATTGGCTTCCCCAACCTGAAAGTGCATGCCAAACTGTGCCTGATACGCAAAAAGGTGAAAAACAAAACCATTCAGTACGGCTTTGTCAGCACCGGCAATCTGAATGAAAAAACTGCCCGCATCTATGGCGATTTCTGCCTCATGACGAGTAATCGCCTGATCATGGCCGACATTAACCGGGTATTTAACCACCTGGAAAAACCCACACCTACCATGGCGCAGCTGCGGCTGTGCAAAACCCTGCTGGTGTGCCCTGTAAACATGCGCAAAACCCTGCACGCCCATATCAACCGCGAAATAGCACACGCAAAGGCAGGCAAACCGGCCCGTATCATCATCAAGGTAAACTCGCTGAGCGATGAACTGCTGATAACCCACCTGTACAAGGCGGCCGAGGCCGGGGTGGAAATAAAGATGATCATCCGCGGCATTTTTTGTGCCCGCTTTGATGCTGTGAAGCTGACAAAGCAGCAACAGCCGTACTGCATCAGCATTGTTGATGAATACCTGGAGCATGCCCGTATTCTGGTGTTTCACAACCAGGGCAAGCCGGATGTTTACATTTCATCGGCCGATTTTATGGTACGCAATCTCGACCATCGTATTGAGGCGGCCGCCCCCGTTACCGATCCTGAAATAAAGCAGGAACTGCTGGATATTTTGGAAATACAGCTGAGCGACAACGTAAAGGCCCGCCGGCTGGATAAAGAACTGAAAAACGAATACGTAAAGCCGGTAGGTAAAAAGAAAACCAAGTCGCAGGTGGAAGTATACCGCTACCTGGCTCAGAAAAAGATTTCGTCGCCGGCACATCCCCGGTTTGATGACCGCCATTACGTTATTCTTGACTAGCAACAGCCTTTCCACAAGTAGCGAAAGGGCTACCTGCCAGATGCCGAAAAAGTCCGTTATTTGACCCATGCGTTTGGCAGCTATCGATATCGGCAGTAATGCTGCCCGTTTACTGATTACAGATGTATTGGAACCGGCCGATGGAAAACCCGTTTTCTCGAAAATAAATCTGGTACGGGTGCCGCTGCGGCTGGGGATGGACGTATTTGCCGATGGTAAAATTTCGAAGCAGCGCATAGGCATGATATTGCAAACCATGAAGGCCTACCAACACCTGCTGAATGCCTACGAAGTACCCCCCCACCACCTGAAAGCCTGTGCTACCAGCGCCATGCGAGATGCTGCCAATGCCACCGACATCATTCGCAAGGTGAAAATGGAAACTGGAATTGATATAGAAGTAATCAGCGGCGGTAGCGAAGCTGCCTACATCTACGAAAACCATATAGCCGAAAACATGGATGACCAGGCCACCTACCTGTACATTGATGTGGGTGGCGGCAGTACAGAAACCACTTGCTTCTCCCGAGGCCGCATGATTTTCAAACAATCGTTCAATATTGGCACCATCCGGCTGATGAAGGGCATGATAGAAGAAGCCCAATGGGAGGAAATGAAAGACAGCATCAAACGGCAGTTGAAAGGCATTGGCAACGTAGTGTGCATTGGTAGTGGCGGCAATATCAACAAGGTATTTTCCCTGTCGAAAAAGAAAGATGGCAAGCCGCTTTCGCTGGATACCCTGCGAGACTACTATAAAGAACTCAGCAGCTTCTCGCTACCCGAGCGGATGATACGCTACAACCTGCGGGAAGACCGGGCCGATGTAATTGTACATGCCTTGCAAATTTACATCAACGTAATGCGCTGGACCGATGCCGAACTGATATATGTGCCTAAAATAGGACTGGCCGATGGACTGGTGCAGCACTTGTACCAGCAGCTGAAGGGCCGGTAGCAGCTGCCTGCTTTTCTTTTTTACCACTTCAATTTTCTATGTAGCATGAGTACCTACCGCGACGTAAAAAAGATAACAACCAATACGCTGCAAAAAATGAAGGCCGACGGCGAGAAAATCTCCATGATTACCGCTTACGATTATTCATTTGCCCGCCTTTTCGACGCTGCAGGTATCGATGTGATTTTGGTAGGCGACAGCGCCAGCAATGTAATGGCCGGCCACGAAACCACCCTGCCACTTACACTGGAGCAAATGATATACCATGCACAGTGTGTAGTGCGGGGTGTAAGCCGCAGCCTTATTGTGGTAGATATGCCTTTTGGCAGCTATCAAAGCAATAGCGATATCGCCCTGGCCTCGGCCATTCGCATTATGAAAGAAACCGGCGGACATAGCATAAAAATGGAGGGCGGCAGCGAAATACTCGATAGTATACAAAAAGTAGTCGCAGCTGGCATTCCGGTGATGGGGCACCTGGGTCTCACACCACAAAGCATTTATAAGTTTGGCACCTACGCTGTGCGGGCCAAAGAAGAAGCCGAGGCAGAAAAGCTTTTGGCCGACGCAGCAGCCCTGCAGGCTGCAGGCTGCTTTGCGCTGGTATTAGAAAAAATTCCTGCTTCGCTTGCACAAAAAGTTTCGCAATCGCTGCACATCCCCACCATCGGCATTGGGGCGGGTATGCATACCGATGGGCAGGTACTAGTGATGCACGATATGCTCGGCATTAATACCGAATTCAAGCCCCGCTTTTTGCGCCAATACCTGCAGCTGCATGCGCAAATTACCGGAGCTGTGCAGCAGTACATTACCGATGTAAAAACATCTGCGTTTCCGAATGAAGCAGAGTCTTATTGATGAAAAGACAGACCGGTAGCTTGCATTTGTAGGAGCGGACAGTTAGCTTTAAGGGATCTATTCTCTTTTTTGCCCACCAAAAGCCAACCACCTATGAAACTCGGCGCCTTCTCCATCAGCCTTGCCGTTAAAGACATTGCCGCATCCAAGGCCTTTTACGAACAATTAGGCTTCACCGCATTTGGCGGCCAGTTGGATCAGCACTGGCTCATCATGAAAAATGGCAGCACCTTGATCGGTCTGTTTCAAGGTATGTTTCCCAATAATGTACTCACATTCAACCCAGGATGGGATGAGCATGCACAACCCTTCGATCCGTTTGATGATGTGCGCCAGATACAGCAGCAGTTAATGTCGGCCGGCGTAGCCCTTACCCGGCAGGCCAATGCCGACGGCACCGGCCCCGACTACATCACCCTGACCGACCCCGACGGCAACGAAATTTTGATAGACCAGCACCGATAAGCCGGCTATTTGCCACGCAAGGCTTTTACCTCGGCAGGCGTAATGGCCGAGGCCTTATTGCCAAAGCTGTTGCGTACATAGGTCAGCACATCGGCTATTTGCTGATCGCTCAGACTGGCTTGCGCCGGCATCGGGTTGGCGTACTCTTCGCCATTGACTGTAATGGGATCATTGAGGCCTTTCAGTACCACATTGATCAGCCGCTTTTTATCGCCCGTTACCCAGTCTGTTTTTTGGAGCGGCGGGTTCAGCCCAGGTACGCCACTGCCATCGGCCATGTGGCAGCTCAGGCATACTTGCCCGTACACTTTTTTACCCGCTTCGTAGTTGGCAGGCTTGTTGGTACCCGTTTGCAAAAAAGCCGCCAGCCCGCTGGCC
>JALOMC010000104.1 GCA_025455665.1 Chitinophagaceae bacterium
CGTCAGCATTGAGCCGGGCAATCAACCGGGCATGCATTCGGCCGAAGGCATTGCAGCCATCAAGGCCAAAGGCGTAGAAATGAATGAAAGTGTAGAAACAATGCATGGTGGTTTCAGCAATCCCCCGATTGTGTCGGGCAATCATTTTGCCGTGGTGATGGGCATGGATGTGACCTTTAAAGGCGCCCCCCGCATGCAGATGGATGAGATAGCTGTGTACCAGGTAGCCGATGGCAAAATTGTAAAGGAGCAGTTCTTTTACTAATCTGGCATCACCTTTCAACCGATGCCGGTATTGGTAGCCAACGCCAGCAGAGGCTGTACGACATTGGCTACATTGGCGTGCTGCAACTAGTGCTGGCTTTAAAAAAGAAGGCCCCTGCTGTTTTTGTGCGCTGGCAAGTTGGTTTCAAACCTGTTTGTGCGCCCACTTTTTTACGGCTGCGGTGGCGCATCATCCGTTTTGTGCTGCCTACGGCGTCGTAGCACAATGGCTACTACAAACACCGTGAGCACCAGCAAAAACGCAAACGGCAGCCACGAGCCTATCTGATAGCCGATGCGGTAGCTGGCCATGCCGTAAAAATAAAGCGTCCGGCTGGCCTGGTGCCTGCCGGACGCTTTTATTTGAAACGTCGGTAATCGTGAAAGCTTTATTCTGCGTCGGCCACCACTTCCTGTACCTCGGGTATCATGCGCTTCATCATGCCTTCTATGCCGGCCTTCAGCGTAATCATGCTGCTGGGGCAACCACTACAGCTGCCTTGCAGGGCCAGGTTTACTACTCCATCCTGGTAGCTTTTGAACTGGATAGCGCCGCCGTCCATTTCTACCGCTGGCTTCACATAGTTCTCCAGCAATTCTTTGATGCGTTTTACCACATCATCATCGTCGGCGGCCACTGTGTTGCTGGCTACTTTTTGCTGGCGGGTAGCGGCCAGTTCTTCTTCATTTACTACGATGCCGCCGTTTTCCAGGTACTCTTTCAAAAACTGCTTCACGGTAGGAATCACGTCCATCCAATCGTCGGTATCCGCAGTTTTGGTCAGCGTCACAAAATTGCTGGCGATGAATACGCTTTTAATGAATGGAAAAGTGAACAGCTCCTTTGCCAGCGGTGAGGGACCTGCGCTGGCCTCATCGGGAAAATCGATGCTTTTGCCCGGGTACAACAGTTTGTTGGCCACAAACTTCATGGTTTCGGGGTTGGGCGTCATTTCGGTATAAATGCTGATGACGGGATTGCCTGTTTGTATCATAATGAGGTCAAATTTCGCTGGTTTGAAAAAACGAGGGAGACAAAAATAGACTGCCAAAGGTAACAGCCGGACAGCCCAACAGGTTGCAAAGCAGGGTTAAGCTCCCGATGGCAGGGCTTTATTTCCGGTTTTCGAAAGATGCAACGAGGCTACCAGAAACGATGACAACCAATGGTGCCTGCCTTGCGGGTAGATTACAGCACCGTCTTTAGCTGTTTGCGGGCTGCCCTTCGTTTTTCTTGCTGGCGGTATACATAGGTGCTGATGGCAGTGCCCATAATGGCCCCCATCACTACATCGCTGCTCCAGTGCTTTTGCTGCTGCATGCGGCTGATGCCTACCGCAGTAGCGCCGCCAAAGCTGAGCACGCCTACCCACCATTTTTTCTTGCTGTGCAAAAAAATCATATTGGCGGTGCTGAATGCCAGCGAAGTATGGCCGCTGAAAAAACTGGTGTTTTCGAACTGCTGAAAAGGTCCGTACCAGGTGAAAGCATCGGCACCTGTTTCGGGCCGGGCCCGGTGAAAAAGGTGCTTGAAAAGAAAGGTAACGCCACCAGTGAAAACTTGCGCCTGCAGGTTGTCGAGACCAAAATTGATCCAGGCGGGGCGCTTGGCCAGGCTACCGTACAGCAGGGCGCCGCTGGTAATGCCGGCTTGCACATACAGTCCGCCTGCCAGATCGCCGGCTTTGCCAAACCGCTCGGCACCGGCACCGTTCCAGCGTATCATGGGGATGTTCAGCGGCTCGTCCAGGGCTATCATGCTGCCTACAAAGGCCAGTGAGCCGCCGGCGGTGATCCATTGGTCGCTGTTGTAGTGCAGCGGGCTCTTCATCATGCGCCAGCCGTGGTGCCAGTAGCTTTGCAGGTAGGTGCTGGTATCGGCTGCGGGCTGCCGGGCACTGTCTTGTGCCAGGCCGGTGCGCATAGCAAGCAAGCTGGCGGCCAGGCAGGCCAGCCGGTACAGGTTGGTTTTGTAGGTGAAATAGCGACTCACAAAGGCCTAATTTACAGGCTTCCCCATCATGTAGCCAAAATTTTGACAAGTGGCTGCCCATTCCACTGTAGCGCTGGCTATCAGGCGCTTAGCTCACGGGCAGCGGCCCGCATCAGCTTCTCTTTTTTGTAGGCGTACCAGGGCTTCGGGACGGCTTTTTTCATGAGCGTATCAATGGTGCGCATGCCAAACAGGTTCCATACGCCACTCAGCTTGCCACCCAGCGAAGGTTGCAGGGCCCGCAGGCTCATGGCAAAGCCGCTATCGAGGTACTCCATGTGGTGCCAATACCCGCCGGGCATAAACAGGGTATCGCCATGCTCCAGCACCACCTCGTAGCCGTGGGCCTGCTGCACAGCCGGAAATTTTTCAAGGTCCAGCTTGCTTCGGGTGGGATCGTAGTAGTTGCTGAAGTCGGCCATGCTCAGCACTTCGAAGGGCTTGCGGTATAGTTTATGCTGCTCTTCAAAAGGGAATAGCAGTACCCGCTTGCGACCTGCAAACTGCGTATGCAGTATGTGGCTCAGGTCGATATCGAAATGCATGTGGGTGATGCTGCTGGCACCACCGGTAAAGAGCATCGGGTATTTTTTCACAAAGCCCTTCATCAGATGGTCGGGCCAGCTGAAGTCTTTCACCAGCTCGGGGGCGTGCTCAAAAATATTGAACAGAAAAATGCGCCAGCCGGCGGGCCCCTGGCTGATCATATCGATATACTCGCCAAAGGTTTTGTAATCGTCAGCAGTATTGATGGGGGTGTAGGCGTCGCTCTTCACATTGTTGTAAAGCGCCACCCGCTGCTGTCCTACCCGCTGCTTAAAATAGTTCCAGGTCCACTTGTGGTAGGCTGGCCATTGTTTGGCCAGGTCCCGCATCACCAGCGGTTTCATAGGGTGGTAGTAGTGCCGTTTAAACTCCTCTGGCGAAATGGTATTGACCACATCAACAGGCGACAAATGCATAATCAGCTGCGTATTTTGTTGATGGCTGCAAAGGTAAGATGAAGAAATTGTTAAGCAGCCTGGCAGATGGCTGTGCGGCGCTTTAGCGTGTTAAGCGCATGGTTTTGAGCCTTTTGCATTAACTTCCGACGCATGGCATTGCACTTGCGCATTCATCCGGTCGATCCGCAGTCCCGCCTCATTAAGCAAGTGGTAGACTGCCTGCTGAAGGATGGGGTGATCATTTATCCCACCGATACGGTGTATGCCATTGGCTGCAGCATGCATAGCAGAGAGGGGCTGCAACGCATTGCCCGCATCAAACAAAGCGATCCGGCCAAGGCTCTTTTGAGCTTTGTGTGCCACGATTTGAAAGACCTGAGCCAGTATGCCCGCCAACTGGACACCCCGGTTTTTCGGCTACTGAAACAGCACCTGCCAGGCCCTTTCACGTTTATATTGCCTGCCAGCCGCGAGGTACCCAAAATGATGCAAAGCAAAAAGGCCACCATTGGCCTGCGGGTGCCCGACAATGCCATTGCCAGGGCCATAGCCGAAGCGCTGGGCCACCCTATTTTAAGTGCATCGGTACCGGCGCAAATGCCCGAAGACCTGGCTGACCCCGATGTAATATTCGAAAACTTTGACCGGCAGGTTGATATGCTGGTAGACGGCGGCATGGGCGAAATCATTCCTTCTACAGTGGTAGATCTGACTGGCGAAGAACCACAGGTGATACGACCGGGCAAGGGTGAGTGGGAGTAAATGCCTTTGATAAAAACGCAACCTTGACGGCTGGCGCAAACCTGCTATCTTGTTCTTCTAACCAATTACCTAAAATCTGATTCCGATGCTTGACAACCTGTTGCAACTAGTAAAAGACTTTGGCGAAAATGAAGTGGTAAACAACCCCGCCATTCCGAACGAGCATAACAATGCCGTGATGAGCGAAGCTGGCATGGCCGTAGCGGGAACGCTGCAGCAGGCACTGGCCAGTGGCAATGTGCAAGAGGTGCTGGCAAT
Source organism: Chitinophagaceae bacterium (assembly GCA_025455665.1). Taxonomy (GTDB): domain Bacteria; phylum Bacteroidota; class Bacteroidia; order Chitinophagales; family Chitinophagaceae; genus Phnomibacter. The sequence continues at coordinate 4,222 of JALOMC010000104.1, forward strand.
GTTTCAGCAAGGCGATGCCGATGTAATGAGCAACCCGCTGGCGCAGCAGGCCCAGGGTTCGTTTATGGATAGCATTACCAGCAAGCTGGGAATAGATAAAGGGGCTGCTGCCGGCGTGGCAGGCTCGCTGCTACCCATGATTATGAATGCGCTGGTAAAGCGTACGAACAGCCAGGCCCCCGAAGACAGCGGGTTCGACCTGAGCAGCCTTATTGGTAGCCTTACGGGTGGCGGTCAGCCGGGCGGCCAGGGCGGGCTCGATATTGGTGGCCTCATCAATCAGTTTACTGGTCAGGGTGGCCAGGGTGGCGCCGGTGGTTTCGATCTCAACAATATCATCAACCAGGTGAAAGGCGGCGGCAACCAGGGGGGCGGTGGCGGCCTCGGCGATCTGATCCAAGGCTTTTTCGGCAAGTAATGTCATGGCAGTCTCACGGTTTCGTTAAGCCTTGCGCAAGAATTTGCTTGCTGCTGTTAAATCACGGTTAATCAGCCACCCGGCACTTTCACAATCAAAAAGCAAGGCTGAAATTTGTATGGTCAACGAAAAGGAAGTAAATTAGAGGAGCGAAGAAGAAGCGAAACCGGCAGTTGACAGGACTTTAACAAAGGATGGATGTAACTTCTGAAACCATTCATCGTCTGACAAATAGCAAACAACGCGAATTATCTTTTTTCTCATAAGCAGTTAGTTTTGGTTGAGGCCCCTGTTTTTACAGGGGCCGATTTTTTTTAGGTACCATTCTGTGCTTTTCAGATAGGTTTGGCCTACCAAACACTTACCAGCACATGGCGGCAGTAGAGCGTACGCTTTGCATTGATTTTGGCAACACGCGGCAAAAGGCCGCTTTGTTCATCGGACGCGAACAGGCAGACCTGTTTTATTTCGGCGATGATCTGGAGGCCGATCTGGCCGGCCTGTTGGCCCAATGGCAGCCGCAACGCAGCATTTTGTCGTCGGTGATCAACCACACGCCGGCTATTGAAACCTTGCTGGCGGCCAGTACCCGCTACCACCTGCTGCAGGCTGGCAGCCGTCTGCCATTTAGCACGCCCGTGGGCAAGCCCGAAACTATTGGTGCCGACCGGTTGGCACTGTGCGCTGCCGCGGTGCTGCTGTTTCCGCAGCAAAACAACCTGGTAGTGGGGCTGGGCACTGCTGTTACCTACAATTTCATCAATGTTCGCAATGAATTTTTGGGTGGCGGCATTAGCCCCGGTATGCTCATGCGTATGCGGGCCTTGAACAGCTTTACGGCCAAACTACCCATTGTAGCGCCCGATTGGAACGTACCGCTGGTGGGCTACGATACCAAAACAAACATTCAAAGCGGGGTGGTGCTGGGCATGGCCATGGAGATTGATGGCTTTGTGGACGCCTACAAAAGCCGCTATGGGGCATTTAACGTGCTGTTAACCGGGGGCGATTTGGTCCATTTGGCCCCCCACCTCAAAAACATGATATTTGCCGACCCCGATCTATTGTTCAAAGGACTATATGCCATTTGTGACCTTAACGTGTAAGCGAGCCCGCTTGATGGCGGCCCTTGTGTCAGCCAGCCTTGTTTGTAGCCTCGCTCAGGGTCAAATCAATTCACCCTATTCCCGCTTTGGCCTGGGCGACCTGTATAACAGCCGAAACGTGGTAAACCGCGGGATGGGCAACCTGGCTACCCCCTATGCCGATTATCAATCGGTCAACTTCATCAACCCGGCTTCCTACAGCAACCTGCAAACGGTGACGTTTGACGTGGGTGTGGAGGGCGAAAACCGCCGCCTGCAAAATCCTACAAAAAGCCAAACCGATCAATCGGGCTACCTGCTTTTCAACTACGTGGCCATTGGCATGCCACTCAAAAAGGATAAGAAGGGCTTTACCAAATGGGGCCTGGCATTTGGCCTGCGGCCCTACAGCCGCGTATCGTACAACCTGAATGTGCGGGAGCGCCTGAATGGCATCGACAGCACGCAGACTTTTTATCGCGGCTCGGGCGGTGGCTACCGTGCCTTTGTAGGCACCGGCTTCAAGTTAGGAAACCTCAGCCTTGGCATCAACGGTGGTTTTTTGTTTGGTCAGCAAGACCTCATTACCGAACGCAATTTCCTGAACGATACGGTCTTTTACTTCAACGGTTTTTCGGAAACCCGCACTGCCTACAACCGCTTTAGCCTGGATGCGGGTTTGCAGTACAAGATAAAACTATCGAAAGACGTGCTGGCCCGCATAGGGGCTAACGGCTTTTTGGGCCAGTCGGCCAATGCTACCCAAAGTGGCCTGCGGCAAACCTATCTGCGAGGTGCTAACAATCAGGTAGACTCGATAGACGTAGTAGAGCGGATAACCGAGCGTAGAGGTACCATAGAGCTGCCCATGGGCTATACTGTAGGCCTGGCGGTAGAAAAAGAAGGCAACTGGATGATAGGGGGCGAGTACGAGGCGGTAAACTGGAGCGACTTCCGGTTCATGGGTCAGGCCCAGCCCATAGCCAATACCAATATGCTGCGGGTGGGGGGCTATTTTGTGCCCAACAGCACCGATGTGAAAAGCTATTTCAAGCGGGTAGCATACCGTGCAGGCTTCTATACCGGAAAAGATTTTGTGGTGGCCAACGGCACACAACTGCCGCTGTGGGGCATTACGCTGGGAGCCGGCCTGCCCATACGCCGTTATAATGTGTACAGCAATCAGTACACTTCGCTCAACCTGAGTTTTGAATACGGCCGCCGTGGCAATGCGCAGGTACCCGTGCAGGAAAGCTTCTTCAAGATCAATGTGGGTATCAGCCTGTCGGACCTGTGGTTCCAGAAGCGTCGTTTCGATTAATCAATTTTTTTTCAGCTATGCGGCTTGCTACTACCAACGTATTGTGGGCGGCTGCGCTGGCAGCCATGGTATCCTGCGAAAACAATCCGCAGGAGCTAACCGACCTTACCAAAAAAGTGACCGAGGTAGAAGAAGGCCACGATATTGTAAGCGTATTCAGCCAAAGTGGCAACCTGAAAGCCTACCTGACTGCACCACTGATGAAACGGGTAAAAGCCGACACCTTGTATGTGGAATTTCCCAACTCATTGCACGTAGATTTTTATAATGAATATCGGCAGCTGCAAAATGTAGTGACGGCCCGGTATGCCCGCTATTTTGAAAGCCTGGGCAAGGTGCTGCTGAAGGATAGCGTGGTAGTGTACAACATGATAGGCGATACGCTGCACTGCAATACGCTGTGGTGGGACCAAGGACAGGAAATATTTTACACCAGCGATTCGGTAGCAGTGCGCACCCTTACGCAAACCATTAATGGCACCGCCTTTTGGGCCAAAAGCGATTTCAGCAAATGGACCATTAACAACACCGTAGGCAGCATACTGATGCCCGGCGAAAAAGTGGACAGTGTGAGTGTAGCGGGCGATACTGCTGCAACCCGCAAGCTTGCTGCACCAGGTAGGCCAGCCGGCCAATAGCCTCCGCATTTTTCAAGGCTTTTGCTCTGCTGCCAGCTCCAGCACCAGCTGGTACAATGCCGGCATAAATGCATGGTAGCACTGCTGCAATAGTGCATAGTGCTGCTGAAACAATTGGAACGCCGTCGCACTTTCTGTCAGGTAGCGGCTGCGGTGCACCAGGCCACCAAAGCTTTTCTCTATTCCCCAGGCATATTGGTAGTTATACAGCCAATTGTGCTGCTGCATGGGCTGTAGCATGAGGGCAAACCGTGGCGGTAGCCAGGCCTGCTGGCTGCTAAGCGCTGCATAGGCCTGCCGGGTAAATGCATACAGCGCTTCGTCTGAAGAAAAATGCTGGCGATCGTTGGCCAAAAAATGATCGTACACCACATCTACAAAAGCGCCGGCGTACAAGCGGTAGGCCGGGCGAAATACCTGCTTTGCTTCGCGGGTAGCCGCATGCTCATCGGTAAACCGATCGATGCTGCGGTGCAGCCGAATGCCATGCCGGATGCCCGCCGGATAGTCGTATTGGGTGCGCCCTTTTACAAAGTCGCTGATCATATTGCCGGTAAGCACCTCGGCACCTCCCGGCGATAAATAGGCGTGGGCCAGACACACAAGGTAGCCATGCCGGCGCAGTCAGCCATCTGTTCTTGCCCGCCCGCTTGCCTGTTTCCTCATTTAACGGCCTTTTTACCACATTTCATGTTCCCTTAACAGGCAAATACAGGGGCTCGTTTTCAGCAGAGCGGTCAGCAGTTTTTCGTACATCAGCCCGGTGAAAGCGCTGCCACTGATGGAGTGAACAGGGTGGCCGGCCGCCATTGGTCATATCTGCCGGCCTCCGCCGCCGGCTGCGGTCTACTTTCCATCTTGCAAACCAAACCATCACACCAAAAACCAAGTACCATGAAAACGCTCCTGCTCGCCTGCACCCTCGCACTGGCCTCCCTGGCCACCTACGCCCACCCCACACCGGCTGCCAAAGTAGTCAGCTACCGGGCCAGCCAAAACCTGGCTACCCTGTTTGGAAAAGTGGACGACCTGAACTGGGTACCTGCCCGCAATAATATGCTGCGGGCCAACTTTACCCTCGATGGCGAAATGCACTCGGTATTCTTTGATGCCGAAGGCGAGTTCCTGGCAGCTACCCGCCCCATCAAGCGAGGCGAGCTGCCCTTGCGGCTGCGCCTGGCGCTGGAGCAAAAGTTCAGGCAGGCCAGCATTACCGAAAGCTTTGAGCTGACCACCGACACCGATCATGCCTGGTATTTTTGCACCCTTAGCCAGGGCAAAGCGCAGGTGTGGAAGGCCTACGAAAATGGTCGCATCGAAGAGGTAGACCTGCGTTTCTGACGGGCTGCCATGTAGCACACGGCGCCGCCGGCCAGGGCCGGCGGCGCCGTATTTTTTTATGCGGTACAAGATCATTAATCAAACTGTACACCCGCCTGCTGGCCTGGCCAGCTGCCAAACAGCTCCTCCGCCTTGCGAAAGCGAAACGCAAAAATCTGGCGCAGCTGGCTGCGTACAAATAGCGTATTGGCTATATCGCCCAGTATCCACAGCGGCAGTTTGTAGTGCACAATGTCGGTCATTTCCACCCCGCCATCAATGGCTGCAAAGTGGTGCTGATGGTGCCATAGGCTGTACGGCCCAAAGCGCTGCTCATCTACAAAAAACCTCAAGTCCTGCACATGAGTGATTTCGGTCATCCAGTACAGCGGAATGCCCAGCACGGGGCTCACCTTGTATTCTATAATCTGCCCCGGGTACATGCGGGGGCCGTGGTGCTTGCTCAGGATGTGAAAACCCAGGTTTGAAGGAGTAATATTTTTCAGGTTATCGGGCTTGCTAAAAAAATCCCAGGCCTCCTCCATGCTGATGGGCAGCCGCTGCACTGTTTTCAGTGAGTATACTTTCGACATGAACACATTACAAGCCGGGTGCACCTTGGTTGAGCAGTGTTGACATTTTTAGGCCATCCACGGTGTTTTTTCACAATTTGAGCGGTGCGGCAGGCGCTGGCATATCGGTATGTTTGCAGCCGCATGCGTGTGCCTCCTTTGTTCTACCGCTTTTCGGCCTGGGCCCTGCTACTACCCGTGCTGTATGTGCTGCTGCCTGGCTGTGCCAATATGAGCATGGGCGGCCCGCCCGGGGGCCTCAAAGACAGCCTGCCGCCCAAACTCATCAAGGCCAATCCACCCGCCGCCACTGTTCGAATTCAGCCATCGCTCATCACCCTCGAGTTTGATGAGTATGTGCAGTTTGACGACCTGCAGACCGAGCTGGTAGTAAACCCGCCGATGGAAAAGCAGCCCGATATAGAAGCCCGGCTGCGCACCGTCCGCATTCGCCTACGCGATAGCCTGCAAAGCAACACTACCTACTCTTTCTTTTTTGGCAATGCCCTGAAAGATGTAAA
>JALOMC010000434.1 GCA_025455665.1 Chitinophagaceae bacterium
GGTGATCAAGGCATCGAAAACGATACTTTGGAATGGCCCGATGGGCGTGTTTGAAATGCAAAAGTTTCAGCATGGTACCAAAGTGATAGCCACTGCCGTAGCCGAAGCTACCCAGGCAGGCGCCTTTAGCCTGGTGGGCGGTGGCGATAGTGTAGCGGCTGTGAACCAGTTTGGCTTTGCCGATAAAGTAAGCTACGTGAGCACCGGCGGCGGCGCCATGCTGGAGTACTTTGAGGGCAAAGTGCTGCCTGGCATTGCGGCTATCAAATAGCATGGCCCCGAACGAGAAAAAGCATCTGCTACGCCTGAAGGTTAGCAGATGCTTTTTTATTTACAGCTTGAACGAGATGGCTATATAGCAGACGGCTGCGACCCTGCTGATGCCATGAAAAACAGCTGATGAAGTGATTGCGACGCAACCGGGCTGCCATGAAAAACTGCTGCTGGTATCTAAAAAAAGATACGGCTGCTACCAGCGCTAGGCTTGTGCCGTGGGGCTGCTACCAGCGCTAGGCTTGTGCCGTGGGGCCGCCAAAGCTCATGGGAATTTCTACCTGCTCAAGGTCTTGTATTTCGCCATGGGCTGCTTCGAAGCGGCCGATGTTTTCAGCCAGTGCCTTCATGAAGCGCTTGGCGTGCTGCGGCGTCATAATGAGGCGGCTCTTCACTTTGCTTTTGGGCGTGCCGGGCATCACATTTACAAAGTCGATCACAAACTCGGCGTGGCTGTGCGTAATGATGGCGAGGTTGGCGTATTGGCCTTCGGCGATCTCTTCGGTGATTTCTATGTTGAGCTGATTGGGATTGTCGTTTTGCATAACAGAGGAATGATTTAAATGGGCAGCAAACGTACCGAAATATCAACCAATTCGCCGATCGGCTCTCGCCGCATCAAAACCTGAGCAGGAACTGCAGGCGGTAGTCGGTACGACCCGGGCCGTCTATTTCATCGTTGCCCGAGCCTACCGTGGGCTGGTTGGTCAAAAAGGTGCGGGCTATGCGAAACCAGGCGGTCAGCTTTTTGCTGAAATCGTAATTGGCATTGAAGTAGGTGCGGTAACCATGATCGGCAAACGGCGGAATGGAAAAACTGTACAACACATCGTTTTCGTATGCGTACAGGCGGCTGTTGAAGCCATCGGTTTCAAAGTATTGCAGCCGGCAGTTGAGTGCCAGCGGCTTCATCAAGGGCTTGTAGAAAAAGTCGGCATACAGCAAAAAACCTTCTTCGGCCTGTGCGCCGCCGCGGTCGTACCACACCATTTCGGTACGGGCCCGCACGGTCACGCTGCGGCTCAGCTTGTAGCTCACCTGGGTGCGCCAGTTTACGCGGGGCACATCTTCGGTTTGCTGATATGGCAGGCTGGTATTGCTGTAGTTGATGGCCTTGGTTTCGTGGCGCAGGCGGGTGTACACTTCCACCACCTTGTTGGGCTTCCAGGTCAGCTGTGTTACAAAATCTTTGCCGCTGCTGGGGCGGTCTACCCGAAAGCGCAGCCAGGGAAAGCGATAGAAATCGGCGTAGGCATCGAGCCGGATGGCCCGCACCGGCCGCACCGAAATGCCCATGTACACGCCCCGCTCATTGATGGGCTGGGTGCTTTCGGTAAAGGCATTGCCATTGATGCTGTGATAATCACGATCGATGCTGCGCACCAGTAGCGACAGATCGACCCGCGGATCGAGGCTGGCCATGAGGCCGCTGAGAAAAGCCTTGCCGCCGCCGGGATTGAATGCCAGCTCGCCAAACACATGCAGGTTGCGGTAGGTGTACGCATACTCGCCACTAAGGCCCGTGAGCTGGCGGCCGCGAAATTGAAAATTGTTGTAGGGCGCATCATCTCGCTGCAGCGGCTTGCTCAGCTGGTAGTGGATGCCATTGGCCGCCAGTAACAGACCACCCTTGCTGCGGTAGGCCAGGCGGCCGCCCACCGCATTTTGGGTAATGTTGTAGCGGTCATCTACCTCGGAATTGGTGCGGTGAAAGCCGCTGGCAGACAGGCTGCTCACAAAGTCTTCGAAATTGAGACTATCGACCACGGCATTGGCCGATACACGGCGGCTGGAGCCAAACACCGACAACTGCAAGCGCTGGCTGCCAATTGTAATAGCTGCGCCTCGCATGAAGTTGATTTCGCCGGGGCTGTTGTACGGCCTGAACGTTTCGGTTTGGCGTTTGATGTTCATGACATCTACGCTTTTGCGAAACGCCAGCGATTGGTAGGTAAGCAGACCCTGCCCCAAATTGACCGTAAAATCGCCCAGCGCCAGGGCCCGCACGGCGCCCAGATTGCGGGCAAACAAGTGCAGGCTGTAGAAATCGAAACCCCGGTTTTGAGCGCCTTTGAAAAACTGTTCCCCGGGATCTTTTTCGCCCAGCACGCCAAACTGTAGCAGGTTTTTGTACACGTATTTGCGCATCAGCAGCGAGTGGTCGCCGCCGCGAAAGCGGCTCAGAAAATCGTCGACGGCCCCTACTGCCGGCCCCACCTGTACATAAGGCCGCAGGCGGTTGATGGTTTCTACATCCCAGGCGGGTACGGCCTGCAGTTCGAAAATGCTGAGCAAATTGCCTGCCAGGCGACGGTACTTCAAAAAGTTTTGGATTTGCAGATCGGTGAGAAAGCGAAATGGCTGCAGGTCGGATTCGGTAGCCGTGTTGAGGTTGAGCGGCCGGCGGCCATACAGCTGCAGTTGCTGCAGGTAGCTGTCGTCTTCGGTTTCGGCTTCGTCGGCCTCGGCCTGGTTTTCCAGCTGCTGCTCCACCACGGGGTTTACTGGTTCTACCTGGGCCTGTGCCACCGTGCACAGCCAGCAAAGCAGCCCCAAAATGAATGCATACCTCATGGCTGTGGCGCTTGCGTATCGGGTTTCGATTTTCCAAAACGTGCCAGCAGCAGCACCCCGGGGCTCCAGCCCAGCTGCTGGTGGTAGCTGGTGGCTATATCAATGCGAAAGGCCGGCAGGTTGAAGCCAAGCGCTGCAAACAAATTCGACGTTTGCGTGGCCACGCCTGCCCGCACAAAAAACTGGGGTAAAAACCGGTAGTGGATGGCAGCCTGCACATCAATGGGCAGGTTTTCTTCTTTGATGATTTCGGTGCCCAAAAACAGCTGATCGCTTACATCCATGCCAAGGCCAAAACCGTAGCGCATGGGCAGTCGCTCTTCGCGGTTGGCCCCCCAGGCGGCCCTGATGGGATTGTACACGCTGGCACCGGCGTGCACCCTACTACCCAGGTGCAGCAGTATGCCGGCCGAGCCGGTAATGGCGCTGGCGCTGCCGTAAATGCTGGCTTGGCTGAGCTGCTGGTAATGAAAACTGGCCCCCACATCGAGCACCTTGCCCACCCGCCGACCGTACGACAGGCTAAGCGCCGACTGATTGCTTTGCGAAAAACCAAAGTAGCCGGCGTGCAATCCGAAAGTGCCGCTATTGGTACGCAGGGCTACGGCGCCCTGAAACAGGTTGAGATCTTGCAGCATAAAGCGACGCTCGGCATACGCCCCTGCATGGCTTTGCTGCAGGCCTGCCAGCGAGGCGGGATTGACCCGGGCAGCAAATGCATCGCCCTGCCGATCGGAGTAGGCAAATACACCGAGGTAGCGGGCCGATACAGGTTGGGTAAGGGCAAAAGCAAAGGCAAAGCGGATTAAGATTTTGATTCGAAATCGAGATTTGAGCACTGACATTGGAGATGTAGAACAGCGTTTACTGGTCACGACCTTTCCCTTCAGCCTCCCACTTGACCTTAACCTCAACCTTAACCTCGACCTCAGCCTTAACCTCGACCTTG
>JALOMC010000105.1 GCA_025455665.1 Chitinophagaceae bacterium
TTTGACGGCGACCTGCAGGCACAGCTGCGCAAACTGGAGGTGCAACTGAAAGTGGCCGAGGCCACCGAGCGGCGGCAAAAAGAGCTGCTGGCCATCAACGGTACCAGCCAGCAGGATTATGACCTGGCCGGCCTGAACGTGAGCAATATCAAAGCCGATATGGAACTGCTGCGGGTGAACATTGCCAAAACCGAACTGCGGGCTCCCTTTGATGGTCGCCTGGGTTTGCGCAGCATCAGCCTCGGAGCCTATGTTACACCAGCTACCATTGTTACCAGTATTGCCGAAGTAAGCAGGGTGAAAATAGAATTTGCCGTACCCGAAAAGTATGCTGCTGATATGCAGCCGGGCAAGAATGTGGCACTGCTGGCTACCGCCACCGGCCGCCGGTACAATGCGGTGGTAGTAGCAGCCGAAAACAGCATAGCAGCAGCCAGCCGCAACCTGATGGTAAGGGCGGCTGTGAGCAATAAAGATGCCAGCCTTACCCCAGGTGCGTTTGTAGAAGTAACCATGGAAATGGGCAACAAGGCACCGGCCATTATGATTCCCTCTCAGGCATTATTACCGGGTACCCGGAACAAAAACGTGATTGTATCCAATGGCGGCAAAGCAGCCTTCAGGATCGTGACTACCGGCTACCGCGACTCGGCCCGTATAGAAATAACCAGCGGTCTGAAAGTTGGCGATACCGTGATTACCACCGGACTGCTCACCATCAAAGATGGCATGCCCATCAAACCAAAAGTGAAATTGTAAATGGCCTCCACCATCGCATTTGCACCCAAAGCATAGCCCATAAAATACCGCCCCGGGGCGGTGCAGCAAGAAACGAAATGAATATATCAGAGCTTAGTTTGAGGCGGCCGGTGCTGGCCATCGTAATCAACCTGCTGATTTTGCTATTCGGCTTGTTGGGTTTTACTTTTTTGGGCGTTCGAGACTACCCGATGATAGAACCCGCCACTGTAAACGTGCGGACCAACTACCAGGGTGCCAATGCCGATATTGTAGAAAGCCAGATTACCGAACCCATTGAAAAAGCTATTAACAGCGTACCGGGCATTCGCAACATTACCAGCAATAGCAGTCAGGGCGTATCAAACATTACTGTAGAGTTCAACCTCGACATTCCGCTGGAGGAAGCTGCCAACGATGTACGCGACAAAGTATCGCAGGCCATCCGTTCGCTTCCGTCCGACCTGGACCAGCCACCCGTGGTGAGCAAAAGCGATGGCGGCGGCGAATCGATTTTGAGCATGGCGGTGCGCAGCAACACCCGCAACCAGCTGGAGATTACCGAGTTTGCCAACAATGTGCTGGTAGACCGGCTACAAACCATCCCTGGTGTGAGCGGCATTCAGATTTGGGGTGAAAAGCGATACGCCATGCGCATTTGGCTGGATCCACAGCGCCTGGTAAGCCGCGGCATTACTGCCAACGAAGTATCCGGTGCCATGCTGCGAGAAAACGTAGAGCTGCCTTCGGGCAAACTGGCCGGCGACAATACAGAGCTGACCGTGCGAACGCTGGGTCGATTGAATACAGAAGAGGAATTTGAAAACATCATTGTAAGGAGTGATGTCAACGGTATCGTTCGGCTGAAGGATGTGGCCGATGTGGTACTGGGCCCCGAAAATGAAGAAACCTCTTTTAAGGAAAGCGGCGAACCGCTGGTAGGCCTGGCCATTGTGCCACAGCCGGGCAGCAACTACATCTCAATAGCCGACGAATTCACCAGTCGCTTTCAATCGATCAGCAAAGAACTGCCGGCCGATATTTCTACCAAAATACTGCTGGATACTACCAAACCCATCCGCCGTTCGCTGGAGGAGGTTAAAGAAACACTGGTCATTTCGGTAGGGCTGGTGGTACTCATCATCTTCTTGTTTTTCCGCAGCGCCAATATGGCTTTCCGGCCGCTTATCGATATTCCGGTTTCGCTGATTGGTGCCTTTTTCATTATGTACCTGGCGGGCTTTACTATCAATGTGCTTACCCTGCTGGCCATTGTACTGGCCACCGGCCTGGTGGTAGATGATGGCATTGTGGTAACGGAGAATATTTTTAAAAAAATGGAAGGCGGCATGAACAAATGGGCTGCCGCCCGGGAAGGCTCCAAAGAAATTTACTTCGCTGTTATCAGCACCTCTATCACACTGGCGGTGGTATTTCTGCCCATTATTTTCCTCGAGGGTTTTGTAGGCAAGCTGTTTCGTGAATTTGGCATAGTGGTGGCAGGTGCGGTGCTCATTTCTGCCCTGGTATCCCTTACGCTTACGCCCGTGCTGAACGTAAAGCTGACCCCCAAAAGTGGCGCCAAACACAGCAAGCTATACCTGGTGACGGAGCCATTTTTCAGAGGCATGGAAGAAGGCTATCGTCGGCTGCTACAGGGCTTTATGAAAGTGCGATGGATAGCCATACCGGTCATCATAGCCTGTGGCTACCTCATTTATTTGTTTGGTACCACACTGCAAACCGAACTAGCCCCGCTCGAAGACCGATCGATGTTTCGGCTGAGTGTAACCGCTCCCGAAGGCACCAGCTACGACGCCATGGCCCGTACCATGGATAAGCTGTCGCAATTTGTGGTCGATTCCATTCCTGAAAAAGAAATTGCCATTGCATTTACCGCACCGGGTTTTTTGGGTGCCGGTGCCGTCAATTCCGGTTTTATGCGTATTGGCCTTACCGATCCCGACCAGCGCACCCGCTCACAAGGCGATATCGTCAGCTATATTCAAAAAAATCTCTCCCGTTTTCCGGAGGCCCGCATTGTGCCCATTCAGGAGCAAACCATCTCGCAAAACCGGCGGGGTGGCCAGCCGGTGCAGTTTGTTATTCAAAACAACGATTTTGAAAAATTGAAGCGAACCCTGCCCAAGTTTTTAGAAGCGGCCCGCGAAAATCCGGTACTGGTAGGTGTAGATGCCGACCTGAAATTTAATAAGCCCGAAATACGCATTGAAGTGGACCGCTTAAAAGCCAGCGAATTGGGTGTTCGGGTGGCCGACGTATCTGAAACATTGCAACTGGCGCTGGCCAACAGGCGCATCGGCTTTTTTATAAAAAACGGAAAGCAATACGAAGTGATAGGCCAGGTAGACCGTGGCAACCGCGATGACCCCAGCGATCTGAAGAACTACTATGTACGCAACAACCGTGGCCTGCTCATCACACTGGATAACCTGGTGACCATTAGCGAAGAAACCACGCCACCAAGCATCTACCATTTCAACCGGTACAAAAGTGCCACCGTATCGGCCAGCCTGGCCGAAGGCAAAACCATTGGCGATGGCATTGCGGCCATGAACGAATTGAAAGCGAAAATGCTGGACGACACTTTTGAAACCTCCCTGGCTGGCTCCAGCCGCGACTTTGCCGAAAGCCAGGGCAATACCAATTTTGCATTGATGCTGGCGCTGGTGCTCATCTTTCTGGTACTGGCGGCTCAGTTCGATAGTTTTATCGATCCCATCATCATTATGGTGACGGTGCCGCTGGCACTGGCGGGTGGCTTGCTCAGCTTGTGGATTTTTGATCAAACGATCAACATCTTCTCGCAAATTGGCATGATTATGCTGATTGGCCTGGTAACGAAGAATGGCATTTTGATAGTAGAATTTGCCAACCAAAAGCAAGAAAAGGGAATGAATAAAACCAGTGCTGCCGTAGATGCGGCCGTAGCCCGCTTGCGCCCCATTCTGATGACAAGTCTTGCCATGTCGCTCGGTGCCCTGCCCATTGCCCTATCGCTGGGGGCGGCCGCTACCAGCCGTATACCGCTGGGTATTGTGATTGTAGGTGGCATTATTTTCTCGCTGCTGCTTACGTTGTTTGTAGTACCCGCCGTTTATTCATTTCTCAGTTCCAAAAAGAAAGGCATTCCCAAAGACCTCGACGACCTGACGCCCCACCCGGCCGAAGCCACCGCCGATCATGCCGCCGTTGTGTAATGTCCATGAAATTTCACCATCCCATATTGCTGGCCCTGTGCCTTGCCTGCGGACTGGGTACCAGCACCGCACAGCAGGCCCCGGTGCTTACGCTCAACGATGCCATTGCGCAGGCACTGAACAGCAATTTCGATTTGCAAATAGCCCGCAACGACGAAGAGATTGCCCGCATTCAGAACAACTGGGGCAACGCCGGACGCCTGCCCACTGTCAATGCCAATGTTGGCTACACCTTCAGCAGCAATAATCTGGATCAGCGCCTGGCCAATGGCACCATCATCAAGCGAAACGGTGCCACTTTTCAAAACGAAAACGTATCGCTGGGAGCTCAATGGCGGGTTTTTAATGGCTTTAGAGTGGTAGCTGCCAAGGCCCGATTGGAAGAGCAGGAAAAAATTGCCAACCTCACTATCAGGCAGCAAGCCAATGTGCTGGTATATGATGTGATAACGGCATACCTGAACGTACTGCGGCTGCAAGCGCAGCTGAGAGCACTGAACGAAAGCCTGCTGCTGTTTGAAGAACGCATGAAACTGGCAGAAAACCGATTCAATATTGGTGTGGCTGGCAAAAGCGATTTCTTGCAAGCCCGGGCCGACTTTAACCAGGCCCGCAATGGCATCCTGCAAACTGAGAATGCTATTGAACAGGAAAAAGTACGGCTGAACAATACCATGAGCCGCAATCCCACCGAACCTTTCAATACCAGCGATTCGGTATCCGAGGTGAGTCTGGCCAACCGTAGTGATATCCTTGCATCGATAGATACACTGAACCCGGCCGTACTGATAGCCAGATCGCAACTGAAAGTGCTATATGAGCAACGCCGTGAACTGAATGCTGCCAGGCTGCCCGTTGTGAGCATCAATGCAGGTGGCGGCCTCAACAATTCAAACAACAGTGCCGGCTTTACCCTTCGAAACACTACCTATGGCCCAAATGCCGGCGTTCAGGTAGCGATTCCAATTTTTCAGGGAGGAATCAACAAGCAAAACCTGCGGGTAAATGATGTGCAGCAAAAGACCCAACAGGTACAACTGCAGCGTTTGAAAAACGACCTGATGACAGCGCTGGCCACTGCCTACAATAATTATGGCAACGCTAAAAAACAGTACGAACTGGAGCTGCAAAACCTGGAAGTAGTAAAAGAAAACAACGTGATTGCGATGGAGCGTTTTCGCAAAGCCAGTATTACCTCGGTTGAGCTGCGCCAAACACAGCTCAATTTGATTGAATCGCAAACACGCATGATCAACGCCCTTTACCAAATGAAACAGGCACAGGCCGATGTGCTGCTGGTAATGGGAAAACTAGTGGAATGAATGGAAGGCAGCCTGACCGCTGCCTTTTTTGTTTATTTGTACTCAACTCAAGCAGTTTTTATGGCACAGCCACTCGTAGGCATCATCATGGGTAGCGATAGCGATTTGAAAGTAATGCAAGACGCCGCTGATATTCTGCAGCAATTTGGTATCGCCTACGAGCTGACGGTGGTATCGGCCCACCGCACGCCGCTGCGTATGATAAACTATGCCAGCCAGGCGGCCGACCGCGGATTAAAGGTCATCATTGCCGGGGCCGGCGGTGCTGCACACTTACCCGGCATGGTGGCTTCTGTCACGCCACTGCCAGTAATTGGCGTACCTGTCAAATCATCGAACTCTATTGACGGTTGGGACTCCATTTTGTCTATCTTACAAATGCCCAATGGAATACCGGTAGCTACTGTAGCCTTGAATGCTTCGAAAAATGCAGGCATACTGGCTGCCAGCATTATTGGTAGTTTTGACAGCAGCGTACGTGAGAAAATCAAACAATACAAAGACGGACTTGAAAAAACAGTGTTGGAAAAAGTGGATGGGTTGCGCAATGCTGGTTACCCTAATGCTTTTGACCAATAATGCTGCACCGGCGCAGCCCACCCTGCAATTGGTGCAACGTACACCGCTCCCCTATTTTAAGAACCTGACCGCACTGGAGTATCACGACAAAACGGTGATGGCCATTGGCAATGATGCCACCCGCATAATGCTGCTGAGCCGCCAGCATAAAATGCTGGATACCCTGCAACTGTTTGACTACAAAAACAAGCCCGACAAAAGCCCACCAGCAGGCGGCATTCAAGCTACCGCTGTGGTGACGCTGGAAAACAAATCTGTTTTGCTCATTATGGGCTCTGGCCAGCCGCGGGCCGACAAAAGTGATATCTGGCTTTTTCCATTGCAGACTCGTCATTTTTCAGAAGTCTACATTCCGTCTTTTGCAATCCCCGATTTTTTTAAGCGGATGCAAAAAGCCGGTGTCAAAGAAATCAACATTGAGGGCGCTGCTGCCATTGGCAAGCGGATGGTGCTAGCCAATAGTGCCACTGCCAGATCGAAGGATAATTTTCTGGTGGTAACAGAATTTGATTTTTGGACCAATAGTCTGCAGGTCGGCCTGCACTTATCGAAGCTGGACTTAGACGATCCGTCGATGACCGTGTCGGGCCTGGAATACGACAAACAGCAAGACGTGTTGCTCTTTTCGGCTACTGCTACAGACAACAGCAATGCTACAGCCGGTAGCCAACCTAAAATTGGGGTAATACTGTCCGCTTCAAAGCGCATGAATGAACGAAGCATACGCCCCGACTTCCTTTTTAGTGTGGCTACTGTAGTGCCCGAGGCGGGTAATCAGGCGCTGCGGTCCATTTGTCTGGAAGATGATCAGGCTGAAAAAGGCAGCAGTATGCTGCACCTGTGCGCCACCGATAGTGGTGGTAAGTGCTATATCTATAAACTGAGCATCAAGTGGAACTAACGCGGTAAGCGCAGCATTGCAAACTGTGCAGTGATCGGACTGCTGTGGTCGTAAATCCACTGTAGCAAGTGCGGACCGTACTTTGCCAGCCAGGGCAGCACGTTTTCGGTGCGCTCCTGCAAGCCACCCGCCGGAAAAAGTAATTGATGCAGCGCTTCCAGCTGCTGGCCTGTATCCTTCAACTTGCGACGCTGTGCACGAAGTAGCTTTGTTTCCAGTTGGCGCAGTCCTTTTATGGCTTGTGTATGCAAAGCGGCTACATGCCCCTGCAGCGAAGCGTCTACCGCAGCAGCGGTCTGCAACCATCGTTCGTATGTGGCTTGTAGCTGTGCCGCCTCTTCATCGGGTTGCCAATTAGCAGGCAAGCCAGCTTTGGCCAATTCGTTTTGCAAGGTGAGCAGTGGCTGAAAAAGCTGCGCATCTGTCAAGGCTGTACGCTGCTGCAAATGCTGCATCCGATCATCCATCAGCGCCAGCGAATTGCGCAGCAATAATACAGGGAAGGGAACTCCGGCCTCAGCAAACACCTGCTTTAGCTCCAGCCAATAAGCCAGCTCGCCACCACCACCAATAAAGGCGATGTTGGGCAATATTGTTTCTTGAAACACGCCCCGTAGAATCACGTTGGCACTGAATAATTCGGGCCGCTGTGCTGCCAATTGCAATAACTCATCTTCAGAAAAACGAAAGCCCAGCGCTGCTACTTCAAATCCATCGGCCGACCGCTCAATGCGTTCGCGGCGTCCCTCTTCGTCCAGGTAGAACAAATTGATTTCTCTGCCACGCACCTGTATTTTATAATGCGGTTCCAGCTGTGCAATGGTTTGCTCCACTGCCTTATTCGAAAAACCTTCGACTAGTTCTTTTTGTACCACCGGCACAAACAGCTGCTTCAGTGCAGCGCTGTCCGGAATAACTACCAGTAACCCATACCCGGCAAAAAGCGCATGCACCAGCCGGAAGGTAGCTTCCTGAATAGTAGGTGCCGATGTGTAAGCCTCCAGCAACCCTCGTAGGTAGTCGGCATGCGGCAGGTGACCAAATTGCCGGTTCAATTGGTCGGCCAGGGCACCAAG
>JALOMC010000106.1 GCA_025455665.1 Chitinophagaceae bacterium
ATTCAACGGGCGCAGGTAAAAATTTCGGCGGCAAAGTGCGTAGAGTGCAAGCCCATTATTGAAAGTACAGTACCCAAGTTTGTAGATGGGCTGGTGAAAATAACGGTGGTGTGGAAAAAGGATGGAACAGGTTACGCCAATGTGGCCTGGTATCCTGACCGCACCAATATTGAAGAAATCAAAACCGCCATTGCCAACGCCGGTTTTGATGCCGACGATGTGACCGCCAATCCGGAGAGTGAGAAAAAGTTACCTGCTTGTTGCAGAAAGGCCACCTGATCCAATTTCCTAATTATCAAGCATTTGCTTCAGTTGTTGCCGGCTGATCTGGCCAGCTTGCAGCAGCGGTATACGCTTTCTGATTCCTTTTGCCGCCGCCAGTACAGTGCCCTCTAGTTGGTAGGGCAGGGGTGCAGGATTGAGTAGCAGGTTCAAACTGTTGCTGAGCAGGTAGCGGGTACTCAGGTGCAATTGTACCGGCAGCAATGTGTCGGCCGCCGCCGGCAAATCAAAGGCAGCAGCCAGGCGGGCCTGCCCAATGTGCTGCTGGCCGGCCAGGCATCGGGCTTCAGCCTCCAGCACCTTTATAGCAAAGCGGTTAGGATTATTGATCCGCAGCTGCACATCCAGAAAAATGCTATCGGCAGCCAGCTGTACTACCCGCATATTTTCCATTCCTTTTACCACCGGCGCTTCGGGCGCCTTGCACCCAATGGCCAGTGCTGCCAGTAGCAGTAGGTTCACCCATTTTTGCATGTACAAGTATAGGCAATGATGTAGCTTGCCAGCCCTTGACCACGGTAATTGAAACACAATTTTTTGGGCCCATTGCCGCTTTTGCTTCCCTGCCGCATAGCCAGCTGCTGCTGGTGGAGCGGTGTGAGCATTGGCAAAAAATGAGCTATCGCAACCGGGCACAGGTATTGGGCCAGCAAGCAGTGCTAAACCTGAGTATACCCATTGTAGGTGGCCGCGACCAGCGACAGCCAATCGATCAAATGCGAATTGACTATAACGGACGCTGGAAGCAAGAACATTGGCGCACCCTGGAGAGCCTCTACAACCGGTCGCCGTATTTTGAGCATTATGCGCCTGCCCTTGGCCAACTTTGGTGGCAGCAGCCAGCTTTGCTGATCGAATGGAATTTTGACCTGCTGAAATGGGTGGTGCAGCAACTGCGCTGGAGTGGTAGTCTTCGGTTTACCGATGAGTACCAACCAGTCTATCCTGCTGAAACCAGCCTTGATTGGCGCGGTCGGTTCTTACCAAAAAATCGTCTGAGTTTTTCGATGCCCGCATACCAGCAGGTGTTTGGTCAGCGTTTTGAACCCAACCTGTCGATACTCGATTTGTTGTTCAATGCCGGACCACACAGTTGGCATTACCTGCTACAATTATCGCACACCCCTGCCAGCTGGCCTGTCAACGCCTTCAACAGCTGATTTTCATTAGGCTGATTGAACTAATTTGCCCGTCTTACTGTGAACGAGAAAACTTTTTGAATGCTTCGCCTGATTTCCACCCTGGTTGTTTTCCTCTGCTTTATTGTGTTGCCGGTGGCCGCTCAGGACTTTTCTAATAAAGGCAAGGAGTTTTGGCTCACTTTTCCTGCCCACGTAGACGGTACAGGTGCAGTGATGGGTATCTACATTACATCCGACAGGGCTGCTACCGGTACGGTGCAGGCCGGTAGTGTCAGTATTCCATTCAGTATTACGGCCAATGGGGTGCGTCGTATTTTTTTAGGCCCCAATGGCGATGCGCCCAATACGGCGGTTTACCTGTCACAGTTGGAGGGCATTGCTACCGATGCCGGCATTAAGGTGACGGCCGATGTGCCGGTAGTGGTGTACGCACACATTATTCGGCAAGCCCGCTCAGGTGCTACCCTGGCGCTGCCCACCAATGTATGGGGCAAAGATTACATAGTGCCCAGCTACCGCAGTGCCGGGCAAAGCGGGGCCAATAGTGGTTTTGGTGTGCTCACCGTAGTAGCAAAAGACAGCAACACGGTAGTTGAAATTACGCCGGCCGTTACCTCTCGTGCCGGGCAGCCCGCTGGTATTCCATATACCATTACACTTACCAAGCCAGGCGATGTATACCAGGTCCAGTTTCCGTTCAATCTGGATATCAGTGGTACCAAGGTACGCTCCATAGCAGGTGCTACGGGTGGTTGTAAGCCCATTGCGGTGTTTTCGGCTACTACCTGGTCGGCTTTCGATTGCCCGGGGGCATCGGGCGGCGATAACCTTTTTCAGCAGCTGTTTCCTACCCGCAGCTTCGGTCGTACTTTTCTTACAGCGCCATTTGCCCGCAAAACGTATGACATTTTCAGGGTGTTTGTAACCGATGCTACTGCTGTAGTACGCCGAACCGAAAATGGGATAACTACCACACTGGCTGGCTTGAATGCGGCTGGCTACTACGAATTTTCGACCAACCAGCCCAACCAGATACAAAGCGACAAGCCCATTTCGGTAGTGCAGTACATGACCAGCCAGACCTGCGGCCCCACTGGTGTAAACGTGGTGCAAAGCGATCCTGAAATGGTGGTGCTGAATCCGGTAGAGCAAACCATCAACAACATCACCGTTTTTTCGGCGCGGCAAAACTGGGTGCCGCCAGGCCAAAGCAATGTGGACCGGTGCTACCTCAACATCATTATTCAATCGGCAGCAGCGCCTTCATTCCGCATCAACGGGTTGCCACCTACCGGCAGTTTTCAGGCCATTCCCGGTACTGCTTTCAGCTACCTGCAAGAAGAAGTAACCAACCTCGCATTGAGCAATCCGGTGCAAACACTCACGGCTGATTCCAGCTTTTCAGCCATTGCTTATGGCTATGGCAATGTGGAATCTTACGGCTATAATGCAGGTACCAATGTGATAGACCGCAGCCAGTTCATTACCATCAAAAATGAATTTGCTACGGTCAATTTTCCGGCCACCTGTGTCAATTCGCCTTTCAACTTCGCTATTACGCTGCCCTACCAGGCTACACAGTTGCGCTGGCAGTTTTATGGTCGCTTTAAAGATACCACGGTGGCTGCACCTGTGCCCGATAGCAGCTTTGTGGTAGATAGCAAAACCTTGTACCAGTACCGGCTACCCGGTAGTTACATCCTCAGCAGTACAGGATTGTACAAAGTGACCGTGTTTGCCACCAATCCATCGCCAGATGGCTGTAGTGGCGAGCAGCAGATTGACTACGATGTTGAAGTGTTTCCGAAGCCGACGGCTGATTTTGTGTGGACACATACCGGCTGCACTACCGACTCGGTTCGGTTTACCGACCGCTCAAACGGTCTTGGTCGTACCATCAACCGGTGGCGTTGGCAGTTTGGCGATGGCGGAGTTGACTCCATACGCAATCCGGCCAAATTGTATACGAATCCCGGCGTGTATTCTGTAAGGCAAACCATCATTACCGATATAGGTTGCGTGGCCGATACTGTGAAAACAATAAATGTAACACTGCCGCCGGTAGCCAGGTTTGGTGTGTCGGCACCTGCATGTGTTGGTTCGCCCATCAGCTTTACCGATTCTTCTTCGGCCAGTGGCAGCAGCATTGTGAGGTGGTATTGGGATTTTGGCAATGGCCGCCGCGATACTGCTACTACCAATACAGCCCGCACCACCAGTTATGCGGCCGCCGGAACGTATACAGTCAGCCTTGTTGTAGAAAATCAAAGCGGTTGCCGCAGTGTGGCTTTCACCCGCACAGTGGTTGTAACTGCCTTTCCGGTGGCCGATTTTGCCTTGCCCGCCGCAGTATGTTTACCCGTAGGACGTGCAGCTTTTACTGATGCCAGCAGCATAGCCGACGGTACACAGGCACAGTTCAGGTACCGCTGGGAGTTTGGCGATGGTGGTGTGGACAGCGTTCGGAATCCTGTACATGCTTACACCGGTACAGGTCCATTTACAGTCAGGCTGCGGGTAACTTCGGGCGCTGGCTGTATAAAAGATACCAGTAAGGTGCTCAGCAATGTATTTGCGCAGCCCAAAGCCAGCTTTAATGTGCCGGCCGAGTTGTGCTTGCGAGACAGCAGTCGTTTTACCAGTACCAGCACGGCTGCCAACCAAACCATTGTGAAGTACTACTGGAACTTTGGCAATGGGCAGATCGACTCGGTAATGAATCCGGTTCGTCGTTACGCCACGGCTGACACTTTCAACGTGCGGCATTGGATTGTGAGCGACAGAGGTTGCTTCAGCGATACGGCCGTGCAACAGCATATTGTCAATCCGCTGCCGACCGCTGCGTTCAATACTTCATCACCGGCCTGCGAAAACAATACGGTCGTTTTCACCGACGGCAGCAACCCGCGGGTGGGCACCCTTGCACGCTGGCAGTGGAATATGGGAGATGCCACGGTGAGAGATTTGACAAGCGGAGCGCCATTTTCTTTTGTATACAGTGTATTTGGCCCCAGGCAGGTAAGCCTGGTGGTGACCAATAGTAAAGGTTGCGTAAGCGATACGCTGCGACGTACTGTTCAGATAAATGCATTGCCAAGGCCCGATTTTGTAGTGCCCGAAGTGTGTTTGACCGATGCATTCGCTGTATTTACCAATAGCAGCACTATACCCGATGGTACAGGCAGTAGCATGACGTGGCAATGGAATTTTGGCGATGCAAACTCAACAGCAGCCAACCCCAATACCAGCAATGCCCGAGATGCGCAACATCGCTACAACGCAGTGGGAAACTATACGGTCAGGCTGGTGGTCACCTCGGCCAACGGATGTGTAGACTCGGTGAGCAAAGTGCTGACTGTAAACGGTGACAGGCCCCGGGCTGATTTTGTGGTGCTGAACGATACCCGCCTTTGCGCCAATGAAACCATCAGCATTCAAAACAAATCAACGGTCAACTTCGGTACAGTGACCAAAACCGAAATTTTCTGGGATTGGCCCAACGCTGCCATTGTAACGACCGACGACAATCCGCTGCCCGATAAAGCATACAGCCATCGCTACCCCGATTTTCAGGCCCCTTTCAGCAAGGTGGTTCAAATACGTTTTTTGGCATACAGCGGTGGGGTGTGCGTCAGCGAGGTCATCAAAACCATAACGTTGAATGCCAGTCCGCGGGTTGTGTTTCAAACCATACCGGGCATTTGCCTCGATGCCAGTGGCCGCAGCATTTTGCAAGCCAGCGATGTAGCCGGCCTTGCTGGTACAGGCACCTATAGCGGCCCGGGCGTAAATGCAGCAGGATTGTTCAATCCGGCTACGGTAGGTGTGGGTACCTACACGCTGCAATACCGATACATCAGCACAGTAGGTTGTCGCGATAGCGCCACGCAATCTATTACCGTGTGGCCACGGCCCACTGCCAACTTTAATGTAGATGCGCCCACTTGCGAAACGCAGGCCATTACTTTCAGAGATGCTTCGGTGCCCAATTTTGCCCGCCTGGCCCAATGGAACTGGACCATGGGCAATGGCAATACACGCAGTCTGAATTCGGCCAATCCTTTTACCGAAGTGTACAGCACCACAGGCAATTACACAGTAGCATTACAAGTTGTAACCGATAGCGGCTGTACCAGCGTACCTGTCAGCAGAGCCATTCGTGTAAATCCGTTGCCCAGGGTTGACTTCACCCTTCCGGTTGTTTGCTTGCCTGCCGGGCTGGCCAGCTTTACCGATCAGTCTACAATAGCCGACGGCAGCCAGGCGCAGTTTACGCATCGCTGGTCGTTTGGTGTGGGCAATGCCGGCGCCACCGGCCGCACGGCTAGTTTCAACTATCCGGCGGTTGGCAATTACAATGTAAAGCTGGTAGTAACGTCGAAAGACGGTTGTAGCGATAGCCTGATCAAAGTACTATCCGACGTGAATCCGCAGCCGCTGGCCAACTTTGATGCAGCCCCGGCAGCGGTGTGCATAGGCGAAGTACAGCAGCTGACTGACCGCAGCAACCCGCTGGCACAAACCATTACCGGATGGTTTTGGGATTTGGGGGACGGTACCCGGCCCACTACGCAAAATGTAAGCTATACCTATCGCAGTGCCGGCACCTTTAATGTGCGCATGTATTACCAAACCAACAAAGGTTGTTTTAGCGATACGGTAGTGAAGCCAGTGATTGTACATCCTTATCCGGTGGTAAGTGCCGGCCCCGATTTGGTGGTGCTGGAAGGGGGGCAAGCCACCATTAACGCCACCGCCACCGGTAGCAGCAACTACACCTATCTGTGGACCCCGGCCACCCATCTTAGCAGTACCAGTGTGCTTACACCCGTCACACGGCCCACTAATGATATTACCTACAGACTGACTGTGACTGGCGCCGGCGGTTGTGCCCGCAGCGACGAGGTATTTGTAAAAGTGCTGTTCGATCCGGTGGTGCCTTCTGCCTTCAGCCCCAATGCCGATGGCATCAATGATGTGTGGAATATCAAGTATATCAGTAGCTATCCTGGTGCGGTCATTCAGGTGTTCGATCGATATGGCCGGCAGGTATTTTCAAGCACGGGCTACAATACGCCCTGGGATGGCAAGCTGAACGGGGCCGACCTGCCAGTGGGTACATATTACTACATCATTGATCCGAAGAATGGCCGTAAAGCCAGAAGCGGTTCGGTGACCATTGTGAGGTAAACTGATATGAAAAAGCGTGGCTGGCAGATATGGTGCTGTTTGGTAGGATGCTGTTGCTGGCTGAATACGGCGCTACATGCCCAATCATTTGTATTTGCGCAAATGACCGGCAGGCCCCTGAATACCATGGGCTGGAACCTGCAGGGCAATGCCTACGTAGGCAATACCGGTACCAATAGCGGAAGCGGGGAACTCATTTTGACCGACCCGATCGATTTTCAGTCGGGCTCCGCTTTTTTCAACACACCTATCAATCTGGCCCAATGCAGCAAATGGATTGCCGAGTTTGAATTCAGGATACAGGATGGCAATGCTGCCGACGGACTGGCATTTTGCTACCTTGATGTGCCGCCTACAGGGTTTGTAAACGGAGGCGGACTGGGGATACCAGCCACCGCCAATGGGCTAAAAGTGTGTATAGATACCTGGCTGAACTGCGGTACCGACGCAGTGCCCAAACTGCAGATAAGATGGGGGAATGGCTACAACGAGTGCAATGGCCAGCCAACATTTGCCAATAATACAGGCCTGCTCAATTTTATCCGCTCTGGCGACTACCACCGCTGTCGGATTGAGTATGATGCCGGCAATATCAGCGTCAGCATCAATGGGGTGCAGCGCCTGACTGGTTTTCAAACATTCAACTTTCAGGGTTACTTCGGCTTCACAGCCAGTACTGGCGGCTCCCGCGACCGTCACTCCATTCGAAACGTGCGGATTTTTACAGAAATGCCACCCTCTGAAGCTGGTAACAATGCCAATATTTGCCACAGTGGTACCGTGCAACTAGGAGGTGTTCCTAATGCAGCCTACCAATACCAGTGGTCGCCGGCGGCTGGCCTCAGCGCCAGCAATGTGGCCAACCCGGTAGCAACCATTCAAAACAATGGCAATACCACAGTCCGCCAGAAATATTTTCTGCGCACCGAATTTCTGAACCTGCCTGGCTGCGGCAGTACCGATAGTGTAGAGTTGGTTGTTTTTCCAAAACCCAAAGCCGATTTTGCGATGCAAACGGATGGATGTGCTGGCTCGTCGGTTGTTTTTACTAATCGGGCTACCGCTGGCGATCGAAGCATTCAGCGCTGGCGGTGGGATTTTGGTGATGGAAAC
>JALOMC010000107.1 GCA_025455665.1 Chitinophagaceae bacterium
CATACCATGATTGATCACCTGGTGGCCCGGCCGTATAGCCAGCACCTATGGCGGGCAGGCTACCACGATTTTACGCATGCCTACGCCATCAGCCTGCGGGGTGCCCGGATCATGGCGCCACTTCACCAGCCGGTGTGCATGGAGGCCGATACGGCACTGGCCCATGCTGCCAGCAACCAACTGCTGCAAGCTTTTATTTGCAAGCCCATGCTTTTTTTGCAAGAGTTTCAGGTATCGCCGCATAGCTATACCTCCATGGTAAAAGCCGATTAGGCAGGGCGGTTGGCCCAAATGATGTCGAGGCCGGCGCCCACGGCATGGGTGCTCAGCTCAAAGCCCTGGTCTTTCAGAAACTGCTGTACTGCGGCTGTGTTGTGGCCCGGGGTGCCAAGGTCATGCGTTTCTACTACAATGCACTGCACCCTGTCAAATAGTGTCGGGTCGCTATTGAATAGAATATCGTATTCGCTGCCCTCGCAGTCAATTTTCAAAATTCCGATGGGCCCTTCTACCTGCGCCATTACATCGGCCAGCGGAATAGCGGGTACGGTAGTGCGATGCCGATTGTCAAACAGGCCCTCGATGGTAGTGGCCGAGTCGGTGAATTCGCCATTATCGTTAGAAAAAAAACTGATGGGCACCCGGCTGGTGGAGGTGACTGCCGCTTCGATGCAAGTGACCTGCGAAAATGCGCGGAGGTTTTGGCGCATGATACCGGCATTAAGCGGTAGGGGCTCCACGGCCAGCACGCTGCAGGCCGGAAAATGCTCCGCAATCCAGGCGGCAAACAAACCGATATTGGCCCCAATATCCACCACAGCAGCGCCGTGATTAAGTTGATGCGCTACCCATTTATAGCGGTAGCCATCTTTCATAAACACTTCTTTGAACACCCGCAGCAGCGCAAAAGGAACTGATACCTGCACCTGGCTTTTACGAAGGCGGAAATGAGCCACTCGTCCCTTGCCAAAAGTTTTAAACCAGAAATACGAAGGCCAGTTGCTCACCTGACCTATGAGCAACCGATACTTACCCAAGCCGGAAGATACCATGCGGCCAAAGTTAAATGGATGCTGCCATCGATAGATGGCTTTGCGGCCGCCGGCCAATGCCCGCCGAAAATTCCACACATTTGCAGCTGTATGCTTCCTATTTCGCTGGTAGTAATAGCCAAAAATGAGGCCCACATTATTGGCCAAACCCTGGCGGCGCTGCGCCCTGTAGTGGCCGAGCTACTGGTGGCCGATACGGGCAGTACCGACGATACAGTGGCCGTGGCAGCCGCAAATGGTGCTCGCATCATCAGCCTGCCGTGGCAGGGTTTTGGCTGGTGCAAGCAGCAAGCTGCCCTGGCCGCCAGCTACGATTGGGTACTGGCGCTGGATGCCGACGAAGTGCCCGATGAGGCCCTGATCATGGCCTTGCAGCAAATAGATCTCAACGCTATTGATACAGTGTACCGGTGCCGATTTTTGAGCTACGTAGGCCAGCAGCTGCTGCTGCATGGCGAATGGAAGCCGTTTTATAAAGTGCGACTTTTCAACCGCAGGCATTGCAATTGGAACGATGCTGCCGTGCACGAAAGCATTGTATTGCCGACCGGCACCCGGCAGGCTACCCTCAGTGGCCATATTTTGCACTACAGCAGCCGCAGCCTGCGAGAGTATGCCGATAAAATGAATGCCTACGCCCACCACATGGCTGCCAAATACCACGCAGCCGGTAAGCGTCCTTCTTTTTTCAAATTGTACACCTACTACCCCATCCTGTTTTTTCAAACCTGGATACTGAAAGGCGGATTCAGGGATGGACGATTGGGCTATGCCTGCGCTAAAATTGTAGCGCAGTATGGCATGCTGAAATACCATTTGCTGGCCGAAATGCGCAAAGGGCAACTTTAAGGCGCCGTTGTCAAGGTCGGATCAAATTAAAGTTTCGAAACTCGAACGGACGAATACCGGTTTGTTTCTCCAGCCAGTATAGCAGCTGGTCTTTCAGCCCA
The DNA here is from genome assembly GCA_025455665.1 of Chitinophagaceae bacterium. GTDB lineage: Bacteria > Bacteroidota > Bacteroidia > Chitinophagales > Chitinophagaceae > Phnomibacter. The sequence continues at coordinate 2,003 of JALOMC010000107.1, forward strand.
AATTTTTTTCGGCCGGTATCCAGCTGTACCTGCCAGTTTTTAGTAGCTACGCGGTCTTTCATTACGGCAGGGTGTGTGCCGGTAAAGCGGGCCACCGAATCGTAGTCGCCCAGGAAATCAAACAAATCAGCCAGTTCCTGTTGCTCCAGTTGTTCGTCGGTTTGCCAGTAGCGGCCGGCCTCCCGAAACTTCACGGCCATCTGTTCCGGCGTTTTTACCCAGCCATAGTGGTGTAGCGGCGCATCTTTTAGCAAAACGCCGTTCAGTCTTTTCCCGTTTCGTCTGAAGCCCTGTGCGTCTCTGAACGATTCGATGCTTTTATCATTTTTAATAATGCGCCCCTCCATCGAATACCATCGCCGGCTATCGCCCACATAATCGAAACTGGCATAGAAATGCGTATACGGAAATACCAACACCTCTACTCTATCATTGTGCTGGTACTTGCGGCATGCTTCCAAAATACTGGCATGGCCTTTTTCATGAATCACTTCATCGGCCTGAATGTAAAAAGCCCAATCGGCCGAGGGATCAATGAGTTGAAATGCCTTGTTGGTTTCTTCGGCCAGTACTTCGCCACCGCTGCGCAAATGCGGATTCCAAACCGAATGCTCGACCCTGATTTTCGGCGATGCAATGCTGCGGATCAGCTCTTCGGTATTGTCGATGCTATCGCCCACCAGCACCAGCATTTCATCTACCACGGGCAGTACCGATTGGATGGCTTCCACCACCGGGTAGTCCATCAGCACTGCATTTTTAATGATGGTGAAGCCGACTATTTTCATGTGGTTTGTTTTGTAGCCTGAAGCGCAGCCAATACGGCTGCTACTATGCCGGCATTGTCCATGCTTAGCAGGCACTTTGGGGTACCGTAGCGGCAGGTGTTTTTTACGCAGGGTTCGCAGGGCAGCTGGCCGTAGCGAATAAGTGTGCTGCGGTCTTTGTTGTAGGGAGCGGTGTTTCGTTCGTCGCTGGCACCTTCCAGGGCTACAGTGTGCACGCCCAGCGCATTGGCCAGGTGCATGGGTCCGCTGTCGGTAGTCAGCATCACCGGGGCTTGGCTAAACAGGCCGATGAGGCCGTGAAGATTGGTGGTGCCGGCCAGGTTTTCCACGCTAGTCTTGTTGGCGAGCCCATCGTACACGGCGGTTACATGGGGCAGTTCTTTGGGGCTGCCCACCAGCAGCAGGCGTGCATCGGTAGCAGCCCGCAAGGCATTCAACACGCTGATGGCTTTCTCTACCGGTAGCCGCCGCGAGTCGGCCTCCGAATTGACATTGACGACAACTGTGTTGGCCAAACGGCTGCCAGCCTGGCGCAGTCGTACCCGGGTACCTGTCAGTGGCTGGCCGCTGTGTTTTTCCAGCAGGTGCACATATTGGTCTACCCGGTGCAGGCCGCCGGGTTTATTGTAGGCATGGGTTAATAAAAAGGAACGCAGCTCTTTACGAAAACCAACCCGTTGGCGGCTGCCGGTGGCTTTTAGCATCCAGGCCGATGAAAAGGAGTCGGGCAGGCAGTAAGCCAGATCATATTGTTGAGCGGCCAGCTGCCGGCCAAAGCGAGCTGCCCCTCGCAAACCGGGGTAGCTGGATTTATCGAACACATACACTTGCCGGATGCCGTGAAAGTACTGGCACAATTCGTCGATGCCTTTCTTTACAATCACATCAATGGCCGCGCCGGGATACAGCCGGTGTAGTTGGTCTACAAAGCCGGCACTCATGACCAGATCGCCCAGCCAGTTGGGCAGTCGCACCAATATTTGCATGCCTTCAATGGGGCCCGGCTCGTACTGGTTGCACATTGCTGTAGCGGGGTATTGCCGAACCAATATTTTTGCGCCAAAATAAACAAACCCCCATGACAATGCAGGAATTGATTGGCGCAGCGTGGGCCCACCGCGATTTGCTGAAAGAAGCCACCTACAGCGAAGCAGTGGAAGCTGTGATAGAAGAAGTAGATAAAGGCCGCCTGCGGGTAGCCACTCCCTCGGCCGATGGCTGGATAGTAAATGAATGGGTGAAGCAGGCCATCCTGATGTACTTCGCCATTCGCAAAATGGAGACTCACCAATTGCCTCCTTTTGAATTTTACGACAAAATGAAGTTGAAAAGCAACTACGCCGATTTGGGTGTACGGGCGGTGCCGCATGCTGTGGCCCGTTATGGTGCTTTTCTGGCTCGCAATGTGGTGCTCATGCCTTCGTATGTAAATATTGGCGCCTACGTAGATGAAGGCACCATGGTAGATACCTGGGCCACCGTAGGCAGCTGTGCCCAAATAGGCAAAGGCGTACACCTGAGCGGTGGTGTAGGCATTGGCGGTGTTTTGGAGCCCCTGCAGGCCAGCCCGGTGATAATAGAAGACGGCTGTTTTTTGGGCAGCCGTAGCATTGTGGTAGAAGGTGTAATAGTAGAAAAGGAAGCCGTGCTGGGTGCCAATGTGGTGCTGACCAAGAGCACCAAGATTATTGATGTAAGTGGTAGCGAACCGGTAGAGTATAAAGGCCGTGTACCAGCCCGCAGTGTAGTCATTCCCGGTACTTACCAAAAGCAGTTTCCGGCGGGTGAATATGGCGTAAGTTGTGCGTTGATCATTGGTCAGCGCAAGGCCAGTACCGATTTGAAAACCAGCTTGAATGATGCGCTCCGCGACTTCAACGTAGCGGTGTAATGACCTGAAAAAGAGGCCCGAAAAAATTTTGTTTGAAATACGTTTCGGGCCTCTATATTTGCAGCCCGATCTGAAAAAACGATCACCTGCCCAGGTGGCGAAATTGGTAGACGCACTGTGTTCAGGTCGCAGCGCCTTCACGGGTGTGCTGGTTCGAATCCAGTCCTGGGCACCAGAAAAGCCTGAGCAGTTTGCTCAGGTTTTTTTTATGGTTACGGTCTACGTTATTGAAAGCGAAAAAGATGGCATCCGGTACACCGGCATGGCGCTGGATACATTGCATCGGCTGAAGGAACACAACGCAGGTAAAAGTCGATTCACAAAGGGCTACCGTCCTTGGCGCATCATTTACACCGAGCAACACCCCGATTGGGAAACCGCCCGAAAGCGAGAGAAGTACCTGAAAACAAACGCTGGTAAGGTGTGGCTACAGAAGTGGCTATCAAAAGACGAAGGGTGTGCTGGTTCCCTGCCTGCGTGACGCAGTCAGGCAGGGAATCCAGTCCTGGGCACCAGAAAAAGCCTTGCTGAAATTATCAGCAAGGCTTTTCTCTTTTTCCGCACCTGACAGGTCAACAGTTGAGCAGTGGTTGTATCACACACCTGGTGCGGGCAAACAAAAGCCTGATGGATATCATCGGCTCTTGGTGACACCTGATCCGGCCAAAACAAAGTCTATTCTTCCTCTTCGCTTTTCAAGAGCATCCCCAGCAGGCTAAAGGCTCCTTTTGTCACTACTTCCTTCCCTTCCCATGCAATATTGTTGCTGGTGATGCCCACCAATCCATTTTCCCGTTCGCCTGGCTGTACTTCGGTCAGCCGAAAGCGGCCTGGTGCCTCCGACACAAACACGTAGGACTTCCCTTTTGATAGCAAAATGGCCGATTCGGGCACTGCAGGCAGCTGCTGCCGGCCCGTAGCAATGCTGGCGGTAACTGCAAAGCCGGGCGCCAGAGCAGGAGGAATTTTATCGAAATGGCAGTGCACCATGCCCGATTTGCTTTCATCTACATTGCGGCTCACCAATAACACTTTGGCGGTGTAGGATTGAGCAGGATTATTAAGCGGTCTTACCGTTACCTGTTGGCCAGCTTTTACAACGTTGAGATCCTTCTCAAAAACTGTCAGCGCAGCATGCAAATCCCCGGGATCAATCAGTTCGGCCAGCACCTCGGTACCGGTAACATAGCGACCCCGATTGATAGGCACCTTGCTGATAAAGCCATGAATAGGCGATCGGATGACAATGGTGCGGCTGATATTGCCTGCTGTCAGTTGTTGTGCATGGATGCCAATCAGCGCCAGCTTTTGTTCTAACGCCTGCATCATGGCTTGCTCTACAGCCAGCTCGCTCTGCACTTGTTGATATGCTTTTTGGGAAGCGGCTTCAGTAGCAGCCAGCTCCCGCTGGCGTTCGTTTTCTTGTTGCAAAAACTGCTGCTTACTCTTAGCTACCAGGTAGTCTTGCTGCAGCTGTATATAGGCCGGATCTTCCAGTGTTACCAGTGCTTGCCCTTTCGAAACCTCCTGCCCTGGCAACAGATCAATTTGCCTGACATAGCCTCCCAGTGGGCAGGTGATGCTCACCATATGTTGTGGCGGTACATCAATGATGCCGTTGAGTGACACAGTGCCATTTATTAATACTGTTTCCACTTTGGCAGTGGCTATTTGCCCGGCGGCCATTTGTTCTTTGCTCAGCTCCACTACTACCGGGTTGGCAGGTGCCGCTTGCTTTTTCTCCGGTGCTTGGGTAGCAGTGTCTCCACATGCCGCCAGCAGTAGTATTGCTATTCCAATGATGTATTTCATTTGTCGTTCGTTTTTTTGATGGATAAAGTGTGACCTGCTACTGCTCGCTATAGTACAGGGTTTGCGCCAGCAGTAGTTGGTAGTTGAGCTGCTCATCTATGTAGGCCAGTCTTGTTTGGAAGGCTGGCTCCGCTATCAGCAGCCAGGTCACATAGTTGAGTTCACCACGCAGTAGTTGTTGGCGGGCTGTTTCAATAATGGCGTTGCTACCCGGAAGTAGTTCTTCCTCGTAGCGTTTTAATTGCTGCCGTTGCAGCATGGTTTGTTCAAGTTTGCCACGCCATGCGGCACTTACCTGCTGTTTTTCAGCACTCACCTCATAGGCCATTTGCTTCTCTTTTTCTTTGGCAGCCGCTACCCTTGCTTTGGTGGCCTTACCTATCAGTGGAAAATTGACCCCCACCTGACCGGTCGAAAAGCGATTGCCGGCATTGTACCATTTGTCATTGCCTCCCCTATCGGTTTGAAAACCCACCAAACTCTGGTTGTTGTATCCTATTTCAAAAGCTGGTTGCCGGCGTGCATTTTCCAGTGCTGTTTCGGCCGATGCGCTGGCCAGCATGGCTTCTCGCCACTTCACAGCCGGGTGCTGCGCCAGCAATGCAGTATCTACCATAGGCGGTGCCATGCTATTTGTTTGCCACGCACCAGTGGGTACAAAGCTGGTATCTGTTTGCAGCAAAAGCTTCAATTGCACCTGCCACTGTTGCTGATTTATTTTACTGCCTGCTATGGCCTGCTGCAGCAGTTGGCGCTGCTGCTGAAAGCCTGCTAACTCCAGCCGGTTGGTTTCCCCTGCCTTCAGGCGCTGCTCAGCAAGTATGATAAGCCGTTGGTACAGCGTATCTAACTGCAAAAAATGCAACTGCCGTTTGGCTTCGTATTCATAGCCTAAAAACACTTGCCGTATCAACAGGCGAAGCTCCAGCTGTCGCAATTGCAATTCGTTGTCAAAGCTGATGAACTGCGACTGTAACAACGCTCGTTGACCTTTTACAAAGCCAAATGGGAGAAAACCCTGTGCCACGCTCAGTCGGCTGTCGAAATTTCTGGAGTTGGTCTGACCCAATTCGGCATTGGCCCTGAAGAAAGGCAACTCGCCAGCCGTGCGCTGTAGCGATGCCAGGTACTGGCGGTGCAGTTCGCCTGCTTTCAACAGGCGGTTCGTTTGCGGCAGCCTTTGCAGGGCCGCTTCCAACGGCAATGAAGGCTGCGCTTGTGCCAATCCATGAAG
>JALOMC010000108.1 GCA_025455665.1 Chitinophagaceae bacterium
GGCTTGTTGCCACAGGCCGGCAGCTCGCCGGGGGCTCCACAGCCTGCGAGGGTACAAAAAAAGCCGGCGAAACCGCCAAGCCGGAAGCAGTAGCTTTTTTATATTACGTGCCATTGTATGCCTTGGCAGCCTTCATATTCATCCGCCCGATCCGGGGCTTACAGGTGCCTGATTGGCTGTTTATGGTTTGCAATCTGTTGCGGTACTTCGGTAGCACATGCCCAGGTGCAGCGCATAGCAGTAAGAAAATTGGCCAGAGAAGCCGGCGGTATTGGTGGCATGGCCCGGGCGCATTCGCTTGATAGCAAAGGTTTTCTTTGGTTGATTGCTATTAACAAGGTAGAGCGTTTCGATGGTGTTCAACTTCGGGAATACTTTATAGAAGGGGGGCAGCAGGCACTGTATGGCATAGCTGCTGATAAGCATGATGTGATTTGGGTGACCGATCGGCATCAGCTGTTCTATTTAGATCCGCTGACTGATCGATTTAAAAAGTATAGCGACAGTACGAGGCCGGTAGGCGCATACGTCAATGTGATAAGGGATGACGCCGGCGATGTTTTTCTTGTTTGCCGCAGCGGTTTGATGAAACTTGACCATCGGCAGCATCGGTTCAAAGTGGTGCAATCATGGTCTTCCGCCATACTTGGCAGCTCTTATTTTCCAATGGCTACGCACCAGCAGTTTCTATTTTTCACCAATTCGAAGCATGTATTCAGGTTGCATACAAAGTCGTATCGACTGGATAGCGTTTACCTGCCTGACATTCGCACCATTATACCCGTTAGCGCAGATAGCATTTTGGCAGGCAATACCGACTTGCGAAGCAGTTGGGTATCTTTTGGCCGCGGCACAGTTCAACTGTTCACCATGCGCCAGCGTGGCAGCACCATATCAGCACCTGCGTATGTGAGCGGTGGTTGTGCATGGCAAGATGGATGGCAGCTATTGGCGGTGCAGCATGTTGGCTTTTTTTTATACCGGGTCGGCCATACGGTGCTGTTGCCGGCTACACTGTTTGCTGCCGATGAGCGGCTCCGAAGTGGATTGAGCTTGCAAAATCCTTACGGGGTCAGTATCACAAGCGATGGGCTTATATATGCTACCGATGCCCTTTATGCGCTGAGCCGGCAGCGTACTTCGTTTGATGTATGGCCTACCGCCCGTGACCTGGCTGCCATACCAGATAGCGTAAGTACCGAAATAAGAGCGGTAGCGGAATGGCCTGCTGGCACTTATTGGTTGGCTACCCTGAATGGATTGCTGCGGTGGCAACAGCGTAAGGAAGAGCTACAAGTATTTTTTGCAAGGCCTGGCACCAGCCAGGCATTAAGTTTTCCATCCATTCGGGGCCTGGCTGTTTCGCAAAACAAATTGCTGGTAGCGCAGAGCCAGGGTGGGGTGCACATCGTCGATGCTTCGGGTAAACACTTTTTGCCCTTGCGCTATACCAGCGGCCAGGTAAAAACAGAATTGGAGGCAGATTTTATAGCAGGGCTTACGACCGTGGCAAATGGTAAAGTATTGGTAGCTGCCAATAAAGCAGCGTATCAAATTGATCCGCTGAGTAGAGAAGTTCAGAAAATTGTATTTGGAAAAGGGCCGGCACCGGTATACAATCGAAACATTGTACAAGATGCCTTGAAACGGCTTTGGTGGGTAGGTAGCCGTGGCCTGGTGCTCACCGATAGCAATTATACGGTGATGGCCAGCCTGCAAGATGCAAGGATGAAGCCTGTATACTTCTCAACAGTGGTATCCGTGGATGATTCGGTGGCATGGTTGGCAGGCGAAGGCTTGTTTGAAGTGAGGCTGATGCCCAATGCTGTCTTGCGTTGGCAGCCGATCTTTACTCAATTGCCGCGGCAGTTATTTTACCAGCTGTACCGCGATGATGCGGGGCAGATTTGGGCAGCCGGCGACAAAGGAATTTACCGGATGGCGCCCGATCAGTCGGGCTTTACATTGTTTAGCAGTTCAGATAATGTACCAATCCAACAGTTTCACCGGACAAGTGTACTGCGGGCCACTGATGGCCAGCTGTTCTTTCCCGGCTTCAGCGGGGTCTGTTTTGTAAATCCTGCAGACCTGAAGGTTGACAATAAGCCCTTGTACCCGGTCATAACGCTGGTGCGGCTGAACGACAACGACACTTGCTGTTGGCAAAATGGGTTTCAACTTCCGTATAAGACACGCTCTATTGAAATCGGATTTGTAGCCCCCTTTCTTTTTGGTGCAGAAAAAATAAGATATCGCTACAAGCTGAATGAGCAAGATGCTAAATGGCATGATGCCAGCAACAGCAATAGCATCAGGCTGGCCAATCTGGCGCCGGGCAATTATAGGTTTATGTTGGCTGCTTCGGTCAATGGCAAAGATTGGTTTGAGGCCAGCAGCGATTTTCGGTTCGAAATCTTGCAGCCATTCTGGTGGCGTTGGTGGTTTACGCTACCGGTCATACTGCTGGTATTGGCACTCATATGGACTTATACAAAATGGCGGGAGCGACAGACGATACAGCGACAGGCCAATGCCATGGAGATGGAACGAATCCGTAATGCATCGCTGCAGTACGAGCTGGAAATGGCACAAGTGGTCAATTTTTTTGGCACCACTATTTCTGCCCAATACACGGTAGATGAACTATTGTGGGCAGTAGCCAAAGGTTGTATTTCAAAAATGGGTTTTGAAGATTGTGTTATTTATCTGGTAGACGAAACAGGAACCATGCTGGTACAAAAGGCCGCCTGGGGTCCTAAGAGCCAGGAAGGCAATTCGATCCTGAATGCCATCGAGATACCGGTAGGCAAGGGGATAGTAGGGAGCGTGGCGGCCTCGGGAAAACCGGAGCTGATAGCAGATACCAGTGCAGATAGCCGATACATTCAGGACGATGCTATGCGCTTGTCGGAACTGGCAGTGCCAATAATGCTGGAAGGCAGAGTGGCCGGTGTGATAGATAGTGAGCATCCGCAGGCTGACTTTTACACGCAGCGACATTTGCAAATATTGACAACAGTAGCAGCGCTATGCGCAGAGCGTATGGCGAAGATTGCAGCCGAGGCAGCCGCCCGGAAAAAGGAAATGGAAGTGCTGCAATTGAATCAAAATCTGGCCATTTGGCAACTGGCATCTTTGCGGGCACAAATGAATCCGCACTTTTTATTCAATGTAATGAACAGCATTCAGCAGTTTACGCTTCGGCACGATTTTGAAAACGCCAATAAGTACATGACCCGCTTTTCCAAACTGCTGCGCAAAGTATTGGATAGCGCCGTGCATGAATTTGTATCGCTGGAAGAAGAAATTGAGCATCTGTACCTGTATTTGGAAGTGGAACAGTTGCGGATGGGCCCCGAGTTGGTATTTGAAATACATCTGCATGAAGAGTTGGAGCCAGATGCTATCCGTATTCCGGGCATGCTGGTGCAGCCGTTTGTAGAAAATGCCCTGAAACATGGATTGGCTTCGGTAAGCGGAAGCAAGTTGATCAAAGTGAATTTTGATAGCCACACAGAGCAGGTAATAAAAGTAACGATTGAAGACAATGGTATAGGGCGGGAAAGGGCAGCAGTACTGCAGCAACGGCAGCAGCATTTTTTGCCGCATCAGAGCCGTGGCATGGCATTGGTAGCCGAACGCCTGGAACTGCTAAATGCCGAGGGAGACTTACCTCCTTACAGCATAGATGATATCCGAAGTGAAGATGGCTCAGTAGCAGGCACCCGTGTACTACTGTATCTGCCGGTGCTTGGCTTTGGGCATGAGTAATCCAATAACGTCGCATTCAAAAAAATATGGAGAAACGCCAGCCCATCAAAGTATTGATAGTGGACGATGAGCCATCGGCTGCACAAGTATTGCTGCTGCTGATAGAGCGGCATTTGCCCGAGGTGGCGCATGTGCGGCAAGCTACCACCATACAGGAAGCAGTATCCTTGGTACAGCAGTTTCAGCCCGATCTGTTGTTTCAGGATATTGTGATGCCAGAGCAAAACGGCTTCGACTTTTTGAGTAGCCTCGGGCGCATTTCATTTGAAGTAGTATTTACAACGGCCTACGACGAATATGCAGTACGTGCCATTCGGTTTAGTGCGCTTGATTATTTGCTGAAGCCCATAGACGCCGTTGAGTTACGGGCGGCCTTCGAACGGTTTTTAGAAAAGCGACGGCACAAGACCGAGAGTGATTTGCTGGTACAAAACCTGCTGCAAAACCTGCAGCAAAGAGGGCAGGAGAGCTATAAACTGGCAATTCCTACCATGCAGGGTGCTATTTTGCTGGAGCCAGCCACCATTGTCCGGCTGGAAGGCGATGGCAACTATACCCATTTCTACTTGACGGATCATCGGAAGCTGGTGAGTGCTAAAACATTGAAAGAGTATGCAGAATTGCTATCTGACCATGGATTTGTTCGCATCCACAAGTCGCATTTGGTGAACCAGCGTTTTGTGCAGCAGTACCTCAATGAAGGGGCAGTTGTGTTGTCCGACGGACTAAGCTTGCCGGTATCTCGCCAACGCAAGCAAGAAGTAGCTTCCTATTTTAAGCGGGGCAACACACCGGGCGATCATCGATGATATCCCTATAAACTGGTCTTTTGTGGACAACTCTTCACCGTTGTTTTTTGTAGTTACCTGAAACTTCGAGCTTGACAGTATGTACGCACTAGCGGCAGCTGTTCCATCCAGGTAACCCGTTCACCCCTCTCTTTCTTATCCTCGCACCTAGTTTCCCCCTACATTCTGGTGGCCAGCTTGTCGCTCAGCAGTCGTATCGCTGTGCTTTTTTGTACCCGGCTCTTCTTGCAATTCATAAACCTGAATACTATGAAAGCTGTAAAGCTTCTCTGCCTGCTTGTGCTTATTCCCTTGCTGGGAATTTCCCAATTTGATCCGCTGACCGGTAATCCCGGATTTGAAAACACGGCCACATTTGCCAACTGGGTGCGTACCGGTGCCGGTACGGCCTCTCGCTCCACGGCCAGCCGCCGCAGCGGTGGGGCCTGTGCAGCAGTAGCAAACCTGGTGAATACTGGTTTTACCACCCTGCACAATACCAGCATGAGCGTAACGGTACCTGCCAGCGGCACCAATTATGTGACGGTAGTGGGCTGGGCCCGCGGCAGTGGCAACACAGTGACGGTAGGCGTAGATGCCGGTACCAGTGCCGACCCTGATGGGCCGGCAACACCCGGCGGTACCACTGCCAATGTGGGCACTACCTACACCCGTGTGAGCCATACTTTTTTGGCTACCAACGGCGCTACCTACCACCCCGTGCTATATGCCCGCAACAATGGCAATAACACCATTCGCTGGGATGATGTGATGATTTACACCAGCACCCAATCTGCGCTGGATGCCGTAGCGCCGAATGCGCCTGCCAGTTTTGTGGTGAGTACCAGCGGAACCAATGTTACTTTCAACTTTACGCAGGGGGCCGATGCCGGCGCCAACCCTTCTGGCATCAGCGGTGTGGTAATTTTGCGCAACACCACTTCGCCTATCAGCAATAGCAACGTAACGCTGACCTCGCAAATCTATTATTCCAACAATGTGAATGTGGGACCCACCACTGGTGCGGCCAATTTCAACGTTGTATACAGCGGTCCGGCTACCGGCACCTTTACCGACAACTTCACCGGTTTGAACCAGGCCGTATACCTGGTGTATATGCGAGATCAGGCTTTCAACTACACTGCTTCGGGTAGTGCAGGGCGTGTGTTTGTGGTAAATAGCACTACCGCCAATTACAATGTAGCCAACGTAAATAATAATGCTTCATTGGATGCGCTATTTGTAAGAGCCGGCAATTCATTTACCATTCCGGCAGCTTCTACCGTCACTTTCCGGGCCGGTGCAGCCAGTGTGATCAATGGCACGGTAGAAATGCAGGGCAACATCAGCACGGGTGGAGTTGCCAGCCGCTTGACATATGCCAGTGGCGCTACATTCAGGTATCGCACCGCCACCAGCCGTACTATTCCTACCGCTACCTACCAGCCCGGCTCTACTGTTTGGATCAATAATACAGCCAATGCCAATGCGCCCTCGGGCGGCCTTACGCAGCCATTTGGCAATTTCAGGTGGGAGCAAACGGCACAAACAGCCGCTTTTACCTTGCCTACCGGCTTCACTGCCAATGGAAATTTGGAAGTAATAAGTGCCGGCAGTTCGGCGCTGCAATTAGCAGCCGGAGGCACTTATAATATTCGGGGCAATGTGCAAATAGATGACGATCTGACGGCGCCGACTAACTCAGTATTGAACCTGAATGGTAACGGGGTGGTGCAAACCATCAGCGGCGCCAACCTGGCCACGCCTGTGCTGGGTACACTCAACATTGCTACTACCGGTGGCGGTAGCGTGGTGTTGGCTCGCAATGTACAGGTAGCCACTGCATTTAACATAGCTGCCGGTGCCATTCTAAATGGCGGTAGCACCAATGCTACGCTTACACTTTCGGGTGCAGCCGAGTTTGTAAACAACGGTAGCTACATACCGGGTAATGCCAAGGTGGTATACGCCGGCAATGCCAACAGGGCCATCCGTGGCAGTTCGGCTACCGCTTTTCATAAGCTGGAGGTGAATAATAGTGCCGTCTCTGCATTGGCCGATCGGTTTGTGCGGCTGGAAACGCCGGTGACCATTAATAACCAGTTGATACTGGCTAATGGCGGACTGCGTACCAATAATCGGGTGCTCACCATTGCCAATGGTGCAGTGGTAACGCCAACAGAAGCGGGCAATACAGAAGCTGCCGAGTTGGCTTACATCAATAGCAATCAAACCTCTTTTATAGCACTGGTAGATGGTGCAGGTGTGCCAGCTACTGCCGGTGGGGTACGCAGGCTTGATATTGGTCCTGGTGGCCGTACTACACTGGTGCCATTTGCGGTAGGCTATGATATGCCGGTGAGTGCCAGCATTACCAATTTTTCGCCGGTAGCCATACAGCAAACAGCCGGCACTGCCGATAACTACACGGTGCGCAGCATTACCGCCGATAGCCCTCCGGGCACTTTCAGCGCCTCGTCGGTTGACTATACTTATAACCTGCTGGAAGAAGTGACCGGCGGCGCCAATTGTACGGTACGTATTTACTGGCAGTCTGATATGGAAGGGGCTGTATTCAACCGGGCATATACATCAGTGGTCCATAGCAATGGTACTGTGGTCGATTATTTTTCGCCTGGTACGCCCACCGCAGCTACCGCCGGAGCTAGTCCTTCGTACTGGTATCAGCAGGGTACGGGTTTCACTAGTTTTTCGCCCTTCTCTGTTACCAGCAATACCACCATCCTGCCTTTTGTGTTTAAAACGGTGCGGGCCCGCCGCGATGTACAGCGTGCAGTACTGGCATGGGATATAGCCGACGACCGCGATATAGCGCAGTACCTGATAGAACGGCAAACTGCCAGTGGTTTTGTACAGGTAGGTAGCCTGCCGGCCCGCCAGGCCAGTGGGGTGCAGGCTTACAGCTTTACCGATGCACAAGCACCTGCCGGCACGGCGGTGTACCGTGTAATAGCTGTAGGTAAAAACGGACAGCGTACCATCAGCCCGCAGGTAGCTATTGCCGCTGCCAATGCTGCCCCGCTGTGGGTAGTAAGCCCCAACCCTGTGCAGCAAAAGCGGCTGCATCTGCAACTGCAGAACATGCCAGC
>JALOMC010000109.1 GCA_025455665.1 Chitinophagaceae bacterium
TGCGCAAAGCCGCCTGGCAGCGCCTGTGGCATGGCCGCAAAAAAGGCATCGAAAGCCCTGAGTTTTTGTGGATGGCAGTCATCATTGGGGCCGTGGGCGTCCTGGCCCTGGTGCTGGGCATGGGGCTGCTGGGGGGCATTGTGCTGGCTTGTGCCGGGCTTTGCCTTGTTCGCAGCTTTTTCTGAGGCTACAGCTACCAGTAGATGACTGCCGTGCTGGCGTCGGTTTGCTATCTTCCGCCTTTCTTTTCTCCTTTGCGTATGAAAATGGATACCGACCAACGCATCGCCGCCATGAGTTTTGCCTCGGTGTACCCGCACTACCTGGCCAAAGTGCAAAAGAAAGGCCGCACCGAGCAAGAACTGCAGCAGGTCATCGGCTGGCTGACGGGCTATAGCACCGCCGAGCTGCAGCAGCACCTGGCGCACCACACCCGGTTCACCGATTTTTTTTCGCAGGCGCAGCTGCCAGCCGGGGCCAGCCTGGTCACGGGCACCATTTGCGGCGTCCGCATCGAGCACATTGAGCAAGCACATTGAGCAACCCCTTACCCGGCAAGTGCGCATACTGGATAAACTGGTAGACGAACTGGCCAAAGGCCGGCCGCTGGAAAAGATTTTAAGGTATTGATGCATGAAGAACGCCATCACATCGGGCAAACGCTCTTTACCAATAGGTCACTGGCTGCAAGCCACTTGCTGCGGTGTAGCCATCTTACTATCTACTACTCTTGCAGCGCAGTTTGCCTATGTGCAAGACCCCGATTCGTTTGTGTACGTACGGCAGGGACCCGCGGTGTACGAGGCCAGGCAGGATAGCCTGCGTAACGGGCACCTCGTTTACCTGTTCGAAAAAAATGGTAATTGGACGAATATCGATTACTGGTATCGTGGCATCCAAAAAACCGGATACGTATACAGCAATCGACTAAAAAGCATTGACGACTTCCCGGCATTGAAGCTGGTATCGAACAATGGCCGGGAGGTAAAGCTATCTGGCTACGGCATCGAAGTTTTTGTAAGCAGGCAGCCTTTCGACCCTGCTAAACATCGGTTCAGTTACCATAAAACATACAAGGACGTAGTTACCCATATCGACGGCCAAATCGTTTGGGGCACCGATGGCGAAAAACCCAAAACACAATATGCCGGCATCCGCATCCAGCAAAATGGTCAGGTTTACCCACTACCTGCTGCAGCACTGCGGCAGCTATATGAGCCAAGTTTAGAAAATACAAAGGCATACTACGACTCTCAGACAGGTACCTTATTCATCCAAAGCATGAACAGCGATGGAGCAGGAAGCTACGAGGTGCTTTGGCAAGTGCAGCATGGCCGCTATGTGCAGCGCCTGCTGGTCAACGGCTTTTAGACAACCATTTTGTTACTGTTAGTGGGCATGGTCGCCATTTGCCAAGCTCAGCGACTACGTGTTCCAGCTTTGTTGCCCACCCATTCCCGCAAGTAGCCGCAACAGCATGCCGTTTTTTGCAGGTTTTATCAGCCCGATGACCTATTTTCAAATCGGCGCAGGCACTGCCTGCCCGCTTACCAACATGCACCTCACTGCTTTTGCCCCCCGCTGGCTTACCGCCGCCTGCTGCCTGCTACTATCTGTATGTGCCGTGGCGCAGCCCCAGCCCAAGCCGCACCCTACCGATGCCGCCCTGCGCCGCCTGGAGCGCCAGTACCTGCACACCCCCGTGCAGCAGCTGCCGCAGCCCAATGGCGATGTGTACCTGCAGCGAGACTTTACCGCCTACCTGCAAGAAGCGGCCAGCCGCCAAGCCGATGGCATCGCCATCGAAGACGATGACCATGGCCACGATCATCAGGGCGAGGCACTGCTGGCTTTTCTGAACAGGCCTCACCCGTCGGTAGCTACGCTGCAGCGCTATTTTGCCCAAGCCGCTACCGAGTTTGGTGTGCCGCTGCCCATTTTGCAGGCCTACGCACAAGTGCAAAGCAACTGGGCACAGGTGGGGCCCAGTATGTACGGTAGTTGGGGCATGATGGGCCTGGTAGAGCAGGGCGAAGTAAAGCAGTTGAGCGAAGCGGCCGGCCTGCTGGGCATCAGCACCGAGGCTATAAAAAACGAAGCCCGCCAAAGCATACGGGCGGCAGCTGCACTATTGGCCCACTACCAGCCAGCTGGCAGCAGCCACAGCCGGCTGGCAGATTGGTTTGGCGCTGTGGCCCGCCTTACCGGCCTTACCGATGCCGGCATGCGCTACAGCCTGGCGCAGCGGGTGTATAGCACACTGCAGCAAGGCAGCAAAACCATCAGCGTATGGGGCGAAATAATTTGGCTGCCACCCGTGGCTACTGGTAGTGTGCCGCCGCAGCCCGTGCCTACAGGGCCGCAGCCGCTGGGCAATGGCACGCCCGACTACAGCGCCGCCATTTACAACCTTACTACCTGCAACTTTAATAGCCGCCCCGTAGGCGCCAGCCCCCGCTACTACTTCGTTCACTACATCGCCACCGGCACGTACGAGGGGGCCATCAGTTGGTTTAAAAACTGCAGCTCGCAGGTAAGTGCCCACTACGTGGTGCGCAATGCCGATGGACAGATTACGCAGGTGGTGGATGAAGCCAACCGGGCCTGGAGCCAGGGCGTGACGGAATACAACGACCGCGGCATAGGCGTGGAGCACGAAGTGCTGGCCACCAACCTGAGCATGTGGGATAGCCAGCCCATGCTGACCGAAGCCGGCAAGCTGTGTGCCGATGTGTGCAACCGCAACAGCATACCCAAACTGCGCCGCAGTGCCAATGGCGATGCCGGCATCTACGGCCATAGCGATGTGCGGGCCACCGACTGCCCCAATATGACAGCCAGCCGCTGGGATAATTTTTTGGCTAATGTGGCCGGCGCCCTGCCCAGCGTGGCCATGCCTACCCTGTACAGTGTGCTGAGCACCAGCGGCAGCACTACCCTTACGGCCAGCTGGAAGCCCAATCTGGAAAGCAACCTGCTGGGCTACCGCCTGTACTACGCTACTACCGATGACCTGAGCAGCTGGGCGCTGGCGGCCAACGAGCAAACACTCACGGCCGGCACCACCAGCATCAGCCTGCAGCCTGCCCAATTTGTAGTGCCGCCTGCCGAGGCGGCTTACCATTTTCGATTGACGGCCGTGGTGAGCAACGGCGCCCTGCCGCCGGTAGAAAGCCCCGCCAGTGATGTGTACAGCCGATCGTGGGGTACCACCGGCCCCAAGGTGCTGGTGGTAGACGGATTTGACCGCACCAGCGGATCGTACAAAAATGCCAGTCACAACTTTGCAGCCCGCTACATGCGGGCCTTACGCGACCGGGCAGTGCTGGAAATAAGTTGCGCCGCCAATGAGCGGATAGAAGATGGCAGCATCAACCTGCAGCAGTACGCCATGGTAGTGTGGTTTGTGGGCGATGAAAGCAGCGCCAATGTGGTGCTGAGCACAGCAGAAAAAAATGCCCTCCGCAGTTACCTCAGCCAGGGAGGCAAGCTATTCATCAGCGGCTCCGAAATAGCCTACAACATTGGCCGCAGCGCCTCCACTGCCTACGATCTCGATTTTATGGCCAATTACCTGCGGGCTACCTACGCAGGCGATGGTGCCAGCAACTATAGCCCCGCCACAGGCGTTGCCACGTCACCGTTTGCCGGCATCAGCATTCCGTTTGGCAGCATTTACCCCGAAGATTTTCCGGACAATATTGGCGCCAATAATGGCAGCACCAGCATATTTGACTACGCCATCACCAACACCCGCGGCGGCGTAGCCTACCAGGGCTTGTTCGGCGGCGGCACCACAGCAGGTGCCATCACCTACATCGGCTTTCCGCTGGAAACCGCCACCGATGCTGACATGGGCTTGTTCATGAGCAAGCTGCTGCCCTATTTTGGCTTCAGCCTTTTATCGGCGCCCCCCATTGCGGTAAATGATGCCGCCACCGTAGCCACCGGTACTATCAAGCGGCTGCATGTGCTGCAAAATGACCTGCCCAATGGAAGCACTATCAACCTCGCTTCGGTACAAATAGTAAGCGCCCCTGCCAATGGTACTGCGCAGCCGCACCCCGATGGCACCCTGCGCTACCACCCCACCGCAGGCTTTACCGGTATCGATGCCTTTACCTACAAAGTGGCCTCAACCGACGGCTATTTCTCCAACACCGCTACTGTAAACCTGACCGTGCAGCCAGTGGCCGCCTGCGAAGCCACGCCACCCGAAAAAGACGACCGCTACCCGCTGCGGGATATGCGGGGTGCCTGGATATCTACTGTATCGAACCTCGACTGGCCCTCGGCCCGTACACTCAGCACCACCCAGCAGCAGGCCGAGCTGATCACGCTGCTCGATTCGCTGAAAGCCAGCGGCATCAATTCGGTGTTTTTGCAGGTGCGCCCCGAGTGCGATGCCTTGTACCAATCGGCCATAGAACCGTGGAGCTACTGGCTTACCAATGCACAAGGCACGGCGCCTTCGCCGCTGTGGGATCCGCTGGCATTTGCGGTGGCCGCCGCCCACCAGCGTGGCATGGACCTGCACGCCTGGCTAAACCCCTACCGGGCCAAGCAAAGTACGCCCACGCTGGCGCCGGGCCACGTAGCAGTGCAGCACCCCGAATGGGTGTTTACCTCGGGCACACTCACCATGCTCAATCCGGGCCTGCCGGCAGTGCGGCAGCACATTACACAGGTAGTGGCCGATATAGCCACCCGCTACGATGTAGATGGCATTCACTTCGATGATTATTTCTACCCGTACGGCGGCATGCAATCGCAGGACCTCGCCACGTTTGCGGCACACAATCCACTGGGCCTGCCCGATACCGCCAGCTGGCGCCGCTACAACGTAAACACGCTGATAGCGCAGGTGTACGATACGCTGCAAAGCATCAACCAAGCGCTGCAAAAAAATGTGGTGTTTGGCGTAAGCCCGTTTGGCATCTGGAAAAGCGGTACACCGGCCGGCATCACCGGCAGTTCATCGTTTAGCTTGTTTTACTGCGATCCCATTGCCTGGCTACAGGCGGGCAAAGTAGACTATCTGGCTCCGCAGCTATACTGGCGCATCACGGGCCCGCAAGACTACAATGCCCTGAGCAAGTGGTGGCAGGACCGCGGGCAGGAATACGGCCGGCATATTTACGCCGGGCAGGGCTTGTACCGGCTTTCGGATGCCAGCAACTGGCCAGCTTCAGAAATACTGGCACAAATAGACCTGAACCGCGACAACCAGCGGCCGCAGTTGTTGGGCAATATCCTGTTCAGAGCGGCGCAACTACGCAGCGATACCAAGGGCATCAAAACAGCGCTGCGCAATGGTCCATTTCAGTACCCGGCCTATGCACCTGCCTTTGCCTGGAAGGATGCCGTGTGCCCGCAGGCTCCTACGGCTGTTCATTTTGATGGCGATACCCTGCGCTGGACTGCGCCGCTGCCCGCCGCCGATGGCGACACGGCTGAGAAATACGTAATATACCGCTACGATGATGTACTGGACCTGACGCCGATGCAGCAAGATGGCCGCCGGGTAGTAGCCATTGTAAGTAGCAACCGGCTGTACCTGCCGCAAGCGGGGCCCTGGCTGTATGCGGTGGCTGCGCTGGATGATAACAACAATGAAAGCAGCAGCACATTGGCCAGTGCTTCGGCCATTCAGCTATGCCCCGGGGGCAGCACCAGCCTGCCTGCACAAGTAGGCGGTAGCAGCTGGCAGTGGCAGCAGTGGGTGGCCAATAGCTGGCAACCACTTGGTACCAATGCGGTATTTGCAGGCACCCAAACAGCCACCCTACAGCTGACCAATGTGCCGGCCAACTTGTATGGCCTGCAGCTGCGCTGTGTGGCCAACGGCAACGCAGCCGGCCCGGTATACACGCTCAGCTTTGCCAATACCTGGCAGGGTACCAATGCGCAATGGCACCAGCCCGCCAACTGGAGCTGCGGCACACTGCCCACCGCCAGTACCGATGTCATCATTCCCGGGCATCTCACCGTATTTCCGCTGGTAGATGCACCTGGCGCAGCAGCCCGCAGCGTACTGCTGCGCTACGGTGCTACACTACAGGTAGCGCCCGGCATCCAGCTACAGTTGGGTAGCCAATAGCCAGCCGTATTGCACTTGCCATGCGGGTAAGCTATCTTACCGGCATGGCAACTTTTTTTCTGTTTCTGGTGGTGCTATTGCTGGCGGCCCTTGTGGTTCTACTGCTGGTATGGTACCTTACCTACAAAAGCACCCTCCCTATGAAATTACCTTTGTCGAATTTTCATTTTCAAGTTGAAATTGGTGGCAGCCGGCTCGGCTTTACAGAAGTAAGCGGCCTGGATATTCAGGTAGAAGCCATGGAATATCGGGAGGGATCCTCGCCGGTATACACGCCTACCAAAATTCCGGGCCAGCATCGCTTTTCAAACATTGTGCTGAAGCGGGGCCTGATGAAAGGCGACAATGAATTTTACCAATGGATACAAACCGCTATGAGCCGTGAAGTGGAGCGCCGCGACGTGACCATCAGCCTGCTGAATGAGCGGCATGAGCCGGAGTTTGTGTGGAAGGTACGGAACGCATTTCCGGTAAAATACAGTGGACCTCACCTGAAAAGCGATGGCAATGAGGTAGCCATTGAAACACTGGAGCTGGCACACGAGGGCCTGACGGTGGAAACCTTTTGATGGAGCATCATCATACGCGAAGAGGCCACCCCTGGGGTGACCTCTTTCTGTAAATACATCACGCTGATAGCCGTTTCGGCATTGGTCAAAAGTAAGACGTTGATTTTAACTGCTGACTGCTATCGACTGCTCAAAAACCCTGCCAAAGCGGTCGGTAGCTTTGACTACTACCTGCCTGGCACCGGCCGACGGAGTGGCGGCAAACAAATGTTCGGTAAGGCTGGGCTCTACCCACCCATGTTTGGCGGGTAGTTTCGGTCCGGTATACAATTCTACCGCCAGTGGGTCTTTGCCGGTAAATCGCTCCATCGCACCCATCGGCTGTCCGTCCTGCCACCATTCTACTTTCCAGGCGGGGTCCCAGTTCCATACATTGGCCACTATGCTGTCGGGTTTATCGGCGCTTTTGCCTTTGGCATACAAGCGTAGTTGTAGGTCGGCGCCCCCATTGGTAGCATGGTACTGCCAGCTAAGCTGGCTGCCCTGTGCATGGTACACTGCAAAGCCGGGCGGGCAGCCATCGCTACACACCGGGCCGCACCACCAGGCACCGCATACCGTACCGTGGTTGTGCTCCATCAGGTTGCCCTCTACCCAGTTTTCGTTTACGTGGGTGTGGGCACTCATCAGGTGGGCATTGTAGGGTTTCAGCATTTTGTACAGCACATCGCGGTTGCTCACGCTGCCACCGGGGCTTTCTTCGCGTTGGCCGGCCCGCCGGGCGGCTCCTGTTTTGGTAGGAATGTGCAGGCACACCACTACTGTACTGCCGGCCGGTACCAGGGCCAGGTCTTGTTCCAGCCAGGCCAGTTGGGCCTCGGGCAGGTAGCCAATGTAGCCACGGTTGGTTTTGTGCATAAATACATCGTCGAGCACCACGTAGTGAATTTGCCCCCGATTGAAACTGTACCAGGTGGGGCCAAAATGGCTGCAATAAGTTCGCTGTGACAGCTCATCGCTTCGGGCACCCAGGTCCATATCGTGGTTGCCAATCACCTGAAAAAATGGAATACCCGTTTTGCCGATGGCGGCTTTGTAGTCGGGGTACAGGTCAAACTTGTCAAATACCAGATCGCCTACCGTAATGCCATGCAAGGGCAGATGGCCCAGCTGCTCAGCCAACCGACGGGTAGCTGGTGCCGATACTTCCACCAGTTGGCGGGCATCTTCCTGATCCAGTATTTGCGTATCGCCCCAAATAATGAAAGCGTGGTGATCGTCGCTTACGGCCAGTGGCTCCAGCTCAAAGTCGAACCGCTGGCGGCTGGTATTGGCAGGAATAATGCGGTAAAAGCTGGCAATGCCCTGCTGATGCGGAAACTGGTAGCCTGCCGGCCAAACAGGAAAAATAAACTGCGCATTGCT
>JALOMC010000110.1 GCA_025455665.1 Chitinophagaceae bacterium
GCCCTTTTTAAAACCGACTACCTGAACACCGTGGTGAACCACGATATCTGGGGTACGCAATATGCCGCCGTGCTGAAAAACATTTACGCCGTGGGCGCCGGCATTGCGCATGGGCTGGAGTATGGCGATAATTTTCAAAGTGTGTACATCACCAATGCCGCCAATGAAATGATTGGCTTTTTGCGCCAGGTGATGGCGGCCAAGCAAGCCCCCGATGCGGGCAAAATCAACTATGCCCGCAGCGTGTACCTCGGCGATCTGCTGGTGACCTGTTACTCGCTGTACAGTCGCAACCGCACCTTTGGCAATATGATAGGCAAGGGCTACAGCGTAAAGGTGGCCCAATTGGAAATGAACATGGTGGCCGAGGGCTACCCGGCCAGCAAGGGCTTGTACCACATCAACGAGCAGGTACAAGCCGATATGCCTATTGCCAGCACCATTTATCGCATACTCTGGGAGCGGCTACCGGCCGCCGAAGGTTTTGCGCTGATTGAGCAGGTGCTGGAATAACCGGGTTGCCGCTGATCCTTGCCGGCAGATTGGTTTATCATTTCTGTAACCCCGGGCTAACGCAGGGCGTCTTACCTTTCGGGTACATACCGATTGCTTGTATCAATGCCATGCCTGTATCGTGGACGACATATGGAAACCTTGGATTAGTGCTGCTACTGGTAGTAGTGGTGCTGGTGAATAGCTGGCAGGGCCGGCGCCGGTTGCGCCAAAGCCGGGAATAGCGGCCTATCGTCGTTGATGTAGCTGCTACACTTAAGCAGTGTTATTTCAAAAAAGTCTTTTCAGGCACTCACGCCGGGCGGCCGCTAGCATATTGGAGCGGAAAGCCGGGTTTTGCACTGTTGCTGATGGCATGCGGGGGCCGTGGACGCCTCGACTTAGTCGAGGCGGTGCGAAACGCAGTGGAGCACGGTACTCCAAAGGCGCCCGATCAATGGTTGAATGCTGCACTGCTGCTGAGATGCCCCAAGCCTTTTCCCATCATTCCTCTGCAAACAGATCGGCTGCCAGCCGGTCGGCAAAGTGGCGGCCGCGGCGGGTCAGTTGGATGCGGTCGGGCAGGTTGGCAATCCAGCCTTGCTGAAGTGCCTGCTGCAGGGTTTGCTGCAGAGCCGGCCACTGTGCTGCGGGATACAACCTGCCGGCTACCAGCAGCTGTTTTGCTGCAGAGCCGGCCACTGTGCTGCGGGATACAACCTGCCGGCTACCAGCAGCTGTGCTGGCTGCAGGGTTATGCCCTGGCTGGTGCGAAGGCCGGTCATAATCGCTTCGTTCAGCTGCTGCACCGGCGATAGCACTTCGTGCTGAATGCGCAGGTGGGGCTGCTGCGCCCATTGCAGGTACAGGCTATTGTTGGCCACATTCCACCAGCGGGTGTGCTGGCCATCGTAGCTGTGTGCCGAGGGGCCAAAGCCGTAGTAGGGCAGGCCCTGCCAATAGCTGCTATTGTGCCGGCTGTGCAGGCCGGGCAGGGCCAGGTTCGAAATTTCGTAATGATCGTAGCCATAAGTGGCAGCAGTATCCATCAGCAGGTCCAATTGTTGCTGCTGCACCGCATCGTCGGGCGCCCGGGCTTTCTGCCGTTTGATCATCACATCCAGGGCGGTTCGCGGCTCCACCGTCAGCGCATAGCAGCTCAGGTGGGGTACTTGCGCCTCCATGGCCAGGTGCAGGTTTTGCAGCCAGCGCTGGTGGGTAGTGCCGGGCAGGCCGTAAATGAGGTCGATGCTGAAGTTTTGAAAACCTGCTGTGCGCAGCAATGACAGGCTGTTCAGTGCCTGTCGGGCATCATGGGCCCGGTTCATCCAGCGCAGGTCATCATCAAAAAAAGATTGTACCCCCATGCTCAGCCGGTTGATACCCAGCTGCAGCCATGCTTCCAGCCGCTGAGGGCTCACATCGTCGGGGTTGGCTTCCAGTGTTATTTCGGCCGTAGGCGCCACTTCATACCGCTCACGCATGCGCTGCAGCAAAATGCCCAGTTGGGCCGGGCTGAGCAAGCTGGGCGTACCGCCCCCAAAATAAATGCTCTCGATGCGGCGTTGTGGCACATAGTCTGGCGGCCACCACGGCTGTATGATCTCTGCCTCCAGCGCTTGTAGCACCTCGGGCAGGCGGTGCAGGCTGGTAGAAAAATGAAAATTGCAATAGTGGCAGGCTTTGCTGCAAAAAGGAATATGAAGGTAGATGCCGGCCATGGTGGTAGGAGCAAAATTGCAGCTTCTGCAGGCAAAGCCATTAGTTTTGATTGGATGCGAATGGCGTGGATACTGGTGTGGATGGTGCTGGCGCCGCTACTGCTGCCGGCACAGCGGCGGGTG
Source organism: Chitinophagaceae bacterium (assembly GCA_025455665.1). Classification (GTDB taxonomy): domain Bacteria; phylum Bacteroidota; class Bacteroidia; order Chitinophagales; family Chitinophagaceae; genus Phnomibacter. Next base: position 2,337 of record JALOMC010000110.1, read on the forward strand.
CCCTTGCGCTACCAGCTAGCCGAGGGGAGTGCCCTGCCCAAGGGCCTGGCCAGCAGCCAGCCCGATACAGCAGCCGCCCGGCTGTATTTGCAGCGGCTACCAGCCCTGTTGCAGGGCAGGGGCTACTGGGCAGCTTCGGTCGATTCGATAGCTACCGACAGCATTGGCATGACCTGCTGGCTGTACACCGGCCGGCAGTACCAGTGGGGCCGCCTGCGGGCCGATAGCAGCAGCCTGCAATGGCTGCAGCGGTTGGGCTACCCGGTGCCCGGCTGGCAGCAGCAGGCTTTGCAGCCGGCTACCTGGCCGCAGCAGCTGCTGGATGAAATGGCCAACCGCGGGTATCCGTTTGCCGGCATCGGGTGGGATAGCCTGCAGCTGGAAAATGACCAGCTATCGGGCGTGCTGCGCATAGAAAGTGGTCCGCTGTACCGGCTGGACAGTGTGCAGCAGGTAGGCCGCCTGCGGGTGAAGCGAGATTTTTTGCACCGCTACCTGCATATAACGCCCGGCATGCCCTATCAGCAGTTGGTGATAGACGAGGCCGACCGCCGGCTGGACGAATGGCTGTTTGCCGAGCGACAGGCACCATCGTCGCTAAAAATGCTGGGCACCGGCAGCGTACTGCAAGTAGACCTCAGCCCCCGCCGGGCCAATGTGCTGAATGTATTGGTAGGCCTGATGCCCGCCAGTACCCAAACGCCGAACAATCAACTGCAGCTCACGGGCGACATCAACCTGGTGCTGCGAAACGCCTTTGGTACCGGCGAAACGCTGGGTGCCAATTGGCAGCAGATCCAATACAAATCACCCAGGCTGAACCTGCTATACCAGCAGCCGTTTGTGTTCAATTCGCGGGCTGGCCTCGATTTCAATTTCGATTTGCTGCGCAAAGACACGCAGTTTTTAAACCTGCAAATGCGGCTGGGTGTGCCCTACCAGATCGATGCCCGGCAAACGGCCCGCCTGTTTTACCAGCTGCAGCAAAACAGTGTGGCCTCGGCCGATACGATGCGGGTAAAGCAAACCCGGCAGCTGCCCGATCTGGCCGATTTTTCGGTGAATCATTTGGGGCTGGAGTGGGAGTACAACAGTACCGACTACCGCTTCAATCCGCGGGAGGGTTGGTGGGTGGTGCTCACGGCCATGGGCGGCATCAAGCGGCTGCGCACCAACAATGATATCATCGGCCTGAAAGACCCGGCCGATCCCCAATTCGATTTTGCCCGACTATACGACACGGTGCGGCTGCGAAGCTACCAGGTGCGGCTGCGGGCACAGGTGCAGCGCTACTGGCCGGTGGGCAGGCAGGCCACTGTAAAAACCGCCCTTCAGGGAGCCTGGCTACAAAGCGATCAGTACTATCGCAACGAGCTGTATCAGATTGGTGGCTTCCGCCTGCTGCGCGGCTTTGATGAAGAAGCGATTTTTGCCCGTGGATACGCAGTGGCGACTGCCGAGTATCGGTATCTCACCGGCAAAAACGGCTATCTGTTTGCCTTTGCCGATGCCGGCTGGGCGCAGTACAAAGACCAATTGCAGCAATTTAGCCACCAGTACCTGGGCATGGGTCTGGGATTGAACATCGAAACAAAAACCAGCCAGATTAATTTGAGCTGGGCCGTAGGCAAGCGAAACGATTTGCCACTCAGCCTGCGCCAGTCCAAAATTCACCTCGGCTTTGTCAACTACTTTTAAACAATACACAGCTACCGATAGCGGTATGCAGCGCCATGGTATTTTTGCCGCACCATGAGGGCAGGCAAATTTGTAGGAATATTGGTGGGGCTATGTACGAATAGCCTGGCGCTGCTGGCGCAGCTACCGCCGGCTGGTGCTGTGCCAGCCCCCGATACTGCCAGCTTATCTGCGCAGCCGCCGGCAGCCGCCCCACTGCCCGATACCAGTCTGGCCTACTTCTACAGCCTGCATCCTTACCTTCCGTTGCAGGCCGATGTGTATTACCGCATGGAGCCTTCGTTTAGCCCTTCGCACGACGATGCCACATTTTATGCGCTGGCTGGCCTGGTGCTGATATTGGCCATGATGCGGAGTGCCTTCAGCAAGTATTTTGCCGATTTGCTGCGCATGTTTGCGCAAAGCACCCTGCGGCAAAAATCGCTGCGGGAGCAGTTGCTGCAAAACAGATTGGCCTCGCTGCTGCTCAATATCTTCTTCTGTTTGTCGGCCGGTACGTTTCTGTATCAGCTGGCAAAGTACCAGCAGTGGCTGCCCCTGCACAGGCAGCACCTGTGGTGGAGCTGGCTGGCTTGCATCGGGTTTGTGGCAGCCGTTTATTTGGTCAAGTATATCAGCACAGCTACCAGCGGCTGGGTGTTTGGCTTTCACGAATTGGCCGAGCAGTACAACTTCATGGTGTTTCTGGTAAATAAAGTGGTGGGCATTTTGCTGCTGCCGGCCAGCATTATTCTGGCGTTGGGTTCATCGGGCCTGCAGTCGGTATTTGTGGTGCTGAGTATAGCAGGCTTGGGTCTGCTGTTTATTTATCGTTATGTATTGGCCATCCCTATGTTGCGCCAGCATGTGCGGGCCATCCCCATTCACTTTTTCCTTTACCTTTGCGCCTTCGAAATTATTCCGGTGTTGGTGCTGTATAAGGTTGTCTTGTCCAGTGTTCAACAATAAGCAATTGATTGTTTAGCAACCCATTGAAGACGCATGAGTACTAAAGGAGCCAAAAGCGGTAAATCCAGCAAGAATCCTTTGCAAATTCTCATCACGCAGCCGAGGCCCAATTCTGATAAATCGCCGTACTACGAGCTGGAGCGCAAGTATGGGGTGCAGTTGGAGTTTCAGCCTTTTATTGTGTTGGAGGCCATCCCTGCCAAAGAGTTTCGGCGCCAGAAAATCGATATCACCAAGTACACTGCGGTCATTTTTACCAGCCGAAATGCCATCGACCATTTTTTCAGGATGTGCGAAGAAATGCGGATCACGGTGAGCCAGGATACCAAGTACTTCTGCATTACCGAAGCGGTGGCATTGTACCTGCAAAAGTTCATTTTGTACCGTAAGCGGAAGGTGTTTTACGGCGCCGATGGGACCAACAAGTCAATGTTCGACGTGGTCAATAAGCACAAGGAAAATGAGCGTTTTCTTTATCCGTGTAGCGAGAACCAGCAGGACAATGAGATTGTAAACTGGCTGAAGAATAACAGAGTAGATTTCGAAACGCCTTACATGTACCGCTCTATCAGTGCCGATGTAAAGGGCTTGTTGAGCGAAAAGGAGTTCGATGTTATCTGCTTTTTTACCCCAAGTGGCGTTCGTAGCCTGTTCGACAACCTGCCGGATTTTCAGCAAAATGGCACTTTTATAGGGGGCTTTGGTAGCAATACCCTCAAGGCCATTGAAGAGGCAGGCCTGAGCCTCCACATCAAGGCACCACTGCCCGAGTCGCCAAGCATGATTACAGCGCTGGATCGGTTTTTGGCCGAAAAAATGGGTGGCAAGAAGTAGGTGGCGGCTGGCGAAAAAAGCTGCCGGGCAGGTGCTACTTTTCTGTTAATGGCATTTTAGGTGTTGAAATACAGCAACTTATGTTTTTTAATGTTGCTGCACAGGTTGGATTTTCTGTTCTATTTTTACGCATATTTGCACCGGGTACAAGGGCCGTTTCAATAAAGGGGTGCGGCCGTATGCCCGGGGTCTTCAGCAACTGCTTCAGAATTTTTTCCCAAAAAAAGATGGTGCAACATACAATTTGGTGCAATTTTTGACGTTTGGAGGCGTTACAGTATTCACAATATGTGGGCAACTGTACACGTTTGAGGGGCGAAGGGGAAAATATTTTGCGCTGGTCGTGGGCCCGCAAATGGGGAATCAACAAATGTTTTGAGCGACTAATAACCTGGTTATCCTACAATGAAACAGCGTTTTTTGCAATTGACTGCCCTGGCACTGCTGGCACTTGGCCTGTCCAGCTGTTCGAAGGGAGGCAAATCGAAGGGCCCGATCAGTGATGGTCAGGTGCGTGGTGTGGCGCCTTCTGCCAAGCCCGGCCTGCAGCGCCCCGTGGGCATGGTATTTGTACCGCCCGGCACCTTTCACATGGGCCCTAGCGATGAAGATGTAACCTATGCTCTGTCGGCCCGCAACAAGCAGGTATCGATACAGGGCTTTTGGATGGACGCTACTGAAATCACCAATAACCAGTACCGCCAGTTCGTGTTTTGGGTGCGAGATTCTATTGCCGCCAAAACATTGGGCTACGTGAAAAACGTAGATGGCATTGACTATGTGGATTGGGCCAAAGCCAAAACCATCAAGTGGGGCGATAAGGCCACCATCGAAAAGCTGGATCCCATCATTTTGCCGCCGCCGGACCGTGTATATGGCCGTAAAGAGATTGACCCGGAGAAAATGGAATACCAGGTGGAGTATTTTGACCTGAAAGAGGCCGCCAAGCGTGAAAACAAAGGCATGCCCCGCAGCAGCTTTCTGGTGAAGTACAAAGAGAAAATTTACCCCGATACATTGGTGTGGATGCGAGACTTCTCGTACAGCTACAACGAGCCAATGACCAAAAAATATTTTTCGCACTTTGCCTTTGGCAACTACCCGGTAGTGGGAGTGAGCTGGAAGCAGGCTACTGCGTTTTGCAACTGGAGAAGTACCTACCTGAACACCTGGCTGGAAAGTAAGAAGAAGGGTACCGAATCAGATTTTCGCTTGCCTACCGAGGCGCAGTGGGAGTACGCTGCCCGTGGCGGCCGGTCACAGTCACCCTTTCCGTGGGGTGGTATGTACCTGCGCAATCGCAAGGGTTGCATACTGGCCAACTTCAAGCCCGGACGCGGTAACTACCCCGAAGACGGCGGATTTTACACGGTGCGTGCCGATGCCTACTGGCCCAATGATTTTGGCCTGTACTGCATGAGCGGCAACGTAGCCGAGTGGACATCGAGCCTGTTTTACGAGGGCAGCTACAGCTTTCAGCACGACTTCAACCCGGATATTCGCTGGAATGCCAAAGACTCAGACCCTCCGCGGATGAAGCGTAAAGTAGTACGTGGCGGCAGCTGGAAAGATGTAGGCTACTTCCTGCAAGTAAGCTCTCGTGGCTACGAGTATCAGGATACAGCCAAGTCTTACATCGGCTTCCGCACGGTGATCGACCTGCCCGTGTTTGGCCAGGGCGGCAAGACCCAGAAGCTGAAGTAAGGTTTTCGATCTGCTGTTTTTTTCAAAAGCCCCCGACCTTTTAGGTACCCGGACATCCCCATGGAGATGCCAATGCCCTTGGTATGCGCCTGGCCGACCGGAGATGACATTGTTTTTTCTAATCCTGAAATATTAAAATTTCACCGTTATGGCTGGCGTTTCAAGAAGAACCGAAGTAATCGTAAACGTGATAGTGTGCGTGGGTGCCGCTATCGTAATCTTTGGTGCCTGGGCTAAAATCCTGCACAAGTCATTTGCCGACATCATGCTGACGATAGGCTTGCTCACCGAAGCCTTTATATTTATCGTCTACGCCTTTATACCACCCCCGGTTACCAACCCCGATGAGCCAGCCCCCCGCAAGGCAGCGCCGGTAGCTGGTGGCGATCAGGTGATGAAAAAACTGTCGGACTTTTTGGAAGGTGCCGACCTGACACCCGCTGGTATGGACAAGCTGAAAGCTGGCTTTAGCAAGCTGGGCGACACTGCCAACAAAATGGCCGATGTAAGCGAAGTGCTGAAGAGCACCGGCGAATTTGCCAGCAGCACCAAGGCGGCCAGCGATGCTATGCTGCAGGTACGTGGTGTAATGGGCAAAACAGTAGAAGCAATGGGCGCCTTTAACGACGCCAGCGATACTACCAAGCAGTTTCATGGCCAGGTACAGTCGCTGACTAAAAACCTTTCTTCGCTCAACGCGATTTACGAACTGGAACTGCAGGATAGCAATAGCCATCTGAAAGCCATGAACAAGTACTTCGGCAACCTGACTGCCCTGGCCGACTCCATGGGCGCCAGCATTGACGATGCCAAGAAAACACAAACAGAAATCAACCAACTGGCCGGCAACCTGTCGAAACTGAACAGCGTGTACGGCAATATGTTGAACGCCATGCAAGGTCGCGGCTAAGCCGACGGCGCAGCAGCACAGCCCCGCTGTGCTGTTATTGCTTTGTGTTTTTTGTAGAAATGATACCAGCTTGTTTCATGCTTAAATAATTCAATTTTATGGCTTTACCTAAGGAGCCAAGGCAGAAGATGATCAACCTGATGTACCTGGTACTGACGGCGCTTCTGGCCCTGAACGTGTCGAACGAAATT
>JALOMC010000111.1 GCA_025455665.1 Chitinophagaceae bacterium
CACATCTTCGGCCTTGTACGCCCAAACCAATGCAGAAGGTGGGTTTGCTTTGGGGGTGTCAAACGTAGGAAATGGCTATGCTTTCAGCATTTTTAGCGGTGGAAGCAAAGTATCAACCAATGTATTGGCAACTGGTACCGCTATAGGCAGTCGTGCGGTGGCTTATTTGATCAACGGCGGCGGGCCTTATACTTTTGGTTTCAGCGTATCAGAGGGCGATCTGTTTTATTTTTTCAATAACACTGCTTTGCCGATTACGGTGGGCGGTGTGAACATAGCTGGCAATACAGGACGTACCTGCGTATTTCTTGGTGGCAGCTTAAGAGGCATGTAAGTTACTCCTTCAAAATTGTGTTGTACAGCTGCGCTTTTTGCCCGCAGCTTTATTTGCGGCCAATAGCAGACGGCTGTCTGTTATTACGGAAAACCGTGCAATCGGCTACGCCGTTTGCAGGGTATTTTTTTGCCTTTGGGTGGCGCGGTGCAAGCGTCGGCATTTGATTTTTTTGTAGTGCCGGGTGAAATGTAGACCCCGTCAGGCAAGCGATTTTTTCTTGGAAGGGTAGGTATTTTGGTGGGGATGGGACTTGTTTCGGAAAAATGACTAAATTTGTCATGACAAATAAAGGAATGAAGTTTGCAGCCATTATAAAGGATGCCCGGATAGCTAATAAAATGCTCGTACGTGAGCTGGCGCAAGCGCTGGACATTGACGCATCGCTGATGAGTCGAATAGAAAGCGGGGAGCGCATGCCGGCGGGTGACCTATTGCCTAAACTGGCCGACGAACTTCGCCTAGAGCTGCCGCTGCTAAAGCGTGAATGGCTGGCGGCACGCCTGATGCGTGAACTGGAGGAGTACCCTGAGTTGGCCGAAGAAGTAGCAAGTATGGTGATGGAACGTGTAGAGGCCTACATTCCACAACAGCGTGGCACCCCTGATGAGCTGGCCGAAGATGTAGCTCACTTGAACCAACTACGAAAGGAGGTGAGTGCAAGGCAGCCGCTGGATGAAACGCAACTAACAAGGCTGCGGGAATTTTTTCATACACGGTACACCTATCACAGCAACAAGATAGAAGGCAATACTCTGACGCTACAGGAAACTGCGCTGGTCGTAGCCAAGGGTATTACCATTGCCGGCAAATCGGTGCGGGAGCATTTGGAAGCGGTAAACCACCAGGAGGCGGTGGAGTACCTGGAAGGTTTGGTGCAAAAAGGTAGCCGCCTATCGGAAGGACTGATAAAGGAACTACACTACCTGATACTAAAAGGGATAGAGAAGCGCTGGGCGGGGGTGTACCGCCAGGTAGAAGTGCGGATTAGCGGCAGTGAACATGTGCCGCCACCACACTTTGATGTACCCATGGAAATGCAGCGCATGCTGGCCTACTACCAGGAAAACCGGCATAAACTGCACCCTGTGCTGCTGGCGGCCGATATGCACCTGATGCTGGTGGGTATTCACCCATTTATGGATGGCAACGGCCGCACCAGCCGCCTGCTGATGAACCTGATTTTGATGCAGGGAGGCTTTTATATAGCTAACATAAAGGGCGACCTGACTGACCGGCTGGAATACTACGAAGCGCTGGAAGAGGCCCATGTGCGGGGAAATACCCTGCCTTTCAGGCGGCTGGTAGCCAAAGCGGTGGGCCAAAACATGGAAGAGTACCTGACACTCCTATAGCAGAGGTGGCTGCTCGCTTTTTTAATGCCTGGTGTGCCAAATGGTGCGCCGGGCATTTTTTTGTAGAAATAGCGGTAGCCATAGTGGTACTGGCGGCTGATGGCTTGGCCCGGCACCGCAGCTGATGGGCTGCGGGGGCTAAAGGGCCTGGCCGCGACGCAGGAGCGGCCGGAGCACAGCGGAGCCCGGCGGCACCCGTACTGCAGCCGGGTGCTGTACAGCGGCCGAGAGCCCCTAAATCTATTGGACTAAATGCGCCTGTGTTTGGTTACCTTTGCGCCTCAATTTTGGTTTCTTCTGAGCTATGATTAGTGTAAAAAATGTAACGCTGGCCTACGGCAAGCGGGTGCTGTTCGACGAAGTAAACATCAACTTTACGAAGGGTAACTGCTATGGCGTGATTGGCGCCAATGGAGCCGGCAAGTCTACTTTCCTGAAAATTTTGAGTGGGGAGATAGAGCCTAACAAGGGCAACGTAGAAATATCGGCCGGCGAACGCCTGGCGGTGCTGCGCCAAAACCACTTTGAATTTGATGAGCAAACAGTGCTGAATACTGTGCTGATGGGCCACAAGGTGATGTGGGACGTAATGCACAAAAAAGACGCCATCTACGCTGACCCCGATGCGACCGAAGAGGACTACATGCGGGCTGGCGAACTGGAAGCAGAGTTTGGCGAAATGGGCGGCTACACGGCTGAAAGCGATGCGGCGGCGCTGCTAAGCAGCCTGGGTGTAAAGGAGGAATACCACCAAAGCCTGATGAAAGACATACCTGGCAACCTGAAAGTGCGGGTATTGCTGGCGCAGGCCTTGTTTGGCAACCCCGATATACTACTGCTGGATGAACCTACCAACGGACTAGATATTGAAACCATCAGCTGGCTGGAAGACTTTTTGGCCGACTATGAAAACATAGTGCTGGTGGTAAGCCACGACCGTCACTTTTTGGATGCCGTATGTACCCACGTGGCCGATGTAGACCGTGCTAAAATCAAAGTGTTTACCGGCAACTACACGTTTTGGTATGAAAGCAGTCAGCTGATGGCTCGCCAATTGAGCGATAAGAATAAGAAGATTGAGGAAAAGCGGCAGGCGCTGCTGGACTTCATAGCCCGGTTTAGTGCCAATGCCAGTAAGAGTAAGCAGGCTACCAGTCGTAAAAAGGCCTTGGAAAAGCTGACCATTGAAGAGATTGAGCCCAGCAACCGGCGCTACCCTGGAATCATCTTCCAACCACTGCGTGAGGTGGGCAACCAGATACTGAACGTGGAAGGCCTGCGCAAAAGCATCGATGGCCGCCGCCTATTTGATCAGGTCACTTTTAGCGTGCAAAAGGGTGAGAAGATCGCTTTTTACAGCCGCGACCCGCTGGCGGTGACGCAGTTTTTTGAAATCATCAACGGCAATAGCACGGCTGATGCCGGCAAGTATGAGTGGGGTACCACCATTACCAAAGCCTACCTGCCGCTGGAAAACAATGAGTTTTTTAAGGAAGGGCTGCCGATGATGGACTGGCTGCGCCAGTTTGTGCCCGAACACGTAACGGATGCCGACGAGCCCTTCTTGAGAGGCTTTTTGGGTAAAATGCTGTTTAGCGGCGACGATATACAAAAGAAGGTGAACGTATTGAGTGGGGGCGAAAAGGTGCGCTGCATGCTGAGCCGGATGATGCTGCAAAACCCCAACTGTGTGGTGCTGGACCAGCCTACCAACCACCTGGACCTGGAGAGCATACAGGCCTTTAACGAGCAGTGCGTTGACTTTAAAGGCGTGGTGCTGCTAACCAGCCATGACCATACGTTCATGGAAACCACGGCCAATCGGATCATTGAACTGACTCCCACAGGCATCATCGACCGGCTGATGACTTTTGATGAATACCTGCAGGATAGCCGAGTGCAAACGTTGAGAGAGGAGATGTATGGTGTGCCCGCCTGACTGCAGGCATTACCATTATAATAGCAAGCGGCTGATCCACCACGATCAGCCGCTTTTGCTTTGTGCACCGGCATAACAAAAGGAGCCTCATGGCGTTCAGTATATTGCGTCGGGGCTTAGGCGCAGGTCTGGAAGGCCGGCCCGGGGCCAAAAACAGTTTTGTTGCGTTTCATTACCATACTAATTGCCTGCTTGCTGGCCTGGGGTTTCAACGCCAACAGCCAATCGAACCTGCGCACTAAAAAAATACCAACCCAGCAGCTTCGTATTCGCCTTGATACGATGGCTATGGTGCCGGGTAGCCTGCGAGTGATAGGAGCAGATAGCAGCAACTATGCTATAGATGTAGGTACCGCAACACTGCAATGGCGCCGCGTACCTACCGTTGATAGTGTGTGGGTGCAGTACCGGGTATTTCCGTTTGCATCGGGTAGCCTGGCTTACCGCTATCGCTACGATAGCGTATCCAATTTTTTCAGAGCCGCACCGGGCGCAGCAAAAAAAACGGCAGGCCGCACTTTTGGCAGCTTGGGCAACCTCACCTATACCGGCAGTTTTGGTCGTAGCCTCAGTTTTGGCAATGCGCAGGATGCCGTGGTAAACTCGCTTTTCAACCTGCAGATCAGCGGCATGCTGGGCGATAGCATTGAGCTGACCGCAGCCATTACAGATAACAACATACCCATTCAGCCTGATGGTACCACCCAACAGCTCAACGAGTTTGACCGTATTTGGCTGCAGTTCAGAAAGCGTGGGTGGACGCTGAGTCTGGGAGATATAGACGTAAGGCAGCAGCCCGGTTACTTTATGAGCTACTTCAAGCGTCAACAAGGCATTTCTTTCGAAACCCGCTACCAACTGAACAAACAAGTGCAGGCATCCTCGTTTGTAAGTGGAGCCATTGCCAAGGGCAAGTTTACCCGCAATGTATTTTTTGGACAGGAGGGCAACCAGGGGCCGTACAGGCTGCGAGGGGCCAACAACGAGTTGTTTTTTGTGATTTTGGCTGGTACTGAGCGGGTGTTTATTGATGGGGTACTGCTGCAGCGTGGCGAAGACCGGGACTATATTATTAACTACAATACGGCTGAAATCAGTTTTACGCCGCGGCAGTTGATGAACAAAGACAAGCGGGTACAGGTGGAGTTTGAGTACGCCGACCGAAATTTTTTGAATACCCTGTTATACGGTGCTCAGTCGTTTGAAAAGGCCGATAAATGGAAACTAACCATAGCTGCCTACAGCAATGCCGACGCTAAAAACTCGCCCATTAACCAAACGCTGGATGCGGCGCAGCGTCAATTTTTATCTGAGATAGGCGACAGTATTGGCCGGGCCTTTTACCCGGTAGCCACCCGCGATAGTTTTAATGCCGGCCGCATACAGTATGTACAGCGAGACACCGTGGTGGCGGGCACACCATACCGTGTTTTCAGATATCAGCCGGTGTACGATACGGCCGTTTTTGCCCTCAGCTTTACTGAAGTAGGGCAGGGCCGGGGCAACTACCGCCCCCTGCTGAATGCAGCCAATGGCAAGGTGTACGAGTGGGTGGCGCCGGTGGGTGGGCAGCCACAGGGTAGCTACGAGCCTGTAGCCTTTTTGGTAACACCCAAAAAGCAGCAGATGCTGACAGTAGCGGCTCAGTACCGCTTGTCGGCAGCTACTACTGCCGAGGTAGATGCGGGCTTGAGCAATACGGATATCAATACATTTTCGGCCAAAGACCAGCAAAATGATGCGGGCCTTGGTTGGAAACTTGGATTGAAAGATCAGCGGCGCTTTCGGCAAAATGGGCAATGGCTGGAGTGGCAGTCGGCTGTGAGGTTTGAGCAAGTAGGGGCCAATTTCAGGCCACTTGAGCGGCTGCGAACTGTTGAATTTTTGCGTGACTGGGGCTTGCCATTTGATGCTGGCTTTGAGCGGGAGCAACTGTGGACTGCCCAAACCGGGCTGGCAAATGCCAAAGGCCAACGGGTGCAGTACGAGGCTGCAGGCTACAACAGAGGAATGGACTACAAAGGCCTGCGACAAACTGTATCGCATATTTGGCAACAAAAAGGATGGAATTGGTCGGCCAGTTTTCAGCGTACAGGCTTTTCGGGTAGCATGTTCAATGGATTCTTTTTGCGCCCATCCATCAGCCTGAGCAAGGTGCTGCCAAAATGGAAGAACTATGAATTGGGGGCGGCTTACTCGCTGGAGCACAATGAAGTGAAGTCGGGCGTGGCTGATACACTGCTGGGCAGTGCATTCAGTTTTCGTGACTGGAGAGCTCACATAAAAAGCGATGCAAGCAAACTGAACCGGTGGAGTTTGCAATGGTTTCAACGGGCCAACCAGTTTGCGCTGCCGGGTGGCTTTGTGCCGCTGGATGTAAATGACAACTGGACACTACAAACAGAGCTGTACAAAAACCCACGACACCAGGTGCGATTGAATGCTGGCTACCGCCGGCTGCGGGTAAAAAATACCGGGCTTACCAATTTGCGTTCGGACCAGACCTTTTTGGGAAGGGCCGAATACCTGGTAAATATGGGCCGCGGGGCCCTGAATGGGCAGGTGCTGTACGAACTGGGAGCCGGGCAGGAGCAGCAACGCGACTTTAGCTTTGTAGAAGTGCCAGCGGGCCGAGGTGAGTTTGCCTGGAATGACTACAATAGCGATGGGGTCGCACAGCTAAACGAATTTGAGGTAGCTCAGTTTCCTGATCAGGCCCGGTATGTCCGCATTTTTACGCCTACTAATCGGTTTGTAAAAGCGGTGTATAACAGCTTCAACTATTCATTGCAACTCAATCCTTCGGCACTATGGCGCCGCGATAGTAGCAAGGTCAAGCGATTTCTCAGCCGTTTCAACGCACAGGCCAGCTACCAAACTACCCTTAAGCGGCTGGACGATGGCAGCCTGGCGCTGAATCCTTTTGAGGGCAACCAAATAGCGGATAGCAGCCTGATTTCGCTGCTCAGCAACATGGCTAATACGCTTTCGTACAACCGATATAGCACCAACTGGGGAGTAGACATCACGCAGGTACGCAACAGTACCAAAGGCATTTTAACCTATGGCTTTGAATGGCGGGTGCTGAATGATTACACACTTCGGTTGCGCAAAAATCTAGGTAAAAGTCTGACGGTGCTATTGCAACTGAAATCGGGCAGCAATCGATTATCTACCCCCAACCCTAAGTTCGACAATCGCAACTACGATATCAATATTCAATCTGTGTCGCCCACCATTACCTACACGCAAGGCATCAAGTTTAGGATGGCAGGCAGCTACCGGTGGGAAAACAAAGAAGGAACAGCGGCCGGCGTGCCGCAGCGGGCACGTATACAAAGCCTGCAGGCCGATGCCAAATACAATGTGGTGCAAAGCGCAGTGATTAATGCAAAGGCCACTTTAAGCAATATCAACTTTGCCGGAACGCCTAACTCTACTGTGTCCTACATCATGCTGGATGGTTTGCAAAACGGACGCAACTATTTGTGGAGTATCGATTTTACCAAGCGCCTCGCCAATTCGCTGGAGCTTAGTTTTCAGTATGAAGGCCGCAAGCCTGGCGACACCCGCACTATTCATGTAGGGCGGGCATCGCTACGGGCTATATTGTAGTTATTTTATAGCAGCATATCTTTTTTAAAATGTATTTGGGTTTGATGAATAAAAAGCGATAAAAGAATTTGTTTTCAAAAGAAACTTTCCAAAAATTTCTTTTTCTCATTTTTTTTTTTTAAGATTTGCATAAATACTGAGTGACATACCGTATGCGGTATACTATGGCGAACAAAACAAAACTATGGCTGCTATGTACAAGTACCTGTCTTTATTTATTGTATGTATAACGATAAGGATGCTGGCGCATGGGCAGCTTACC
>JALOMC010000003.1 GCA_025455665.1 Chitinophagaceae bacterium
TTGGCCCGGGCGGTACAGGCTTCGGTCGGTAAACAAGAAGTAGCGGTGGCGAAGCGGTTTCTTTTCGCCCAGCACCGGCGGGTCGGTATCGTCGTTGTCGCTGTCGTTCCAGCCGCTTTCGTAGTAGTACTGGCCTTCGCGGGTAAACAGGTGGTCTTGCCGGTGGGTGATTTCGAACATCGTTTCCTGTTCGTAGCGGTTGCCTTTGGGCAGGGCTGGCAATACTGCCAGGCCGTTGTTGTCAGTGGTTAATAGCTGTGCTTTTACCTGCGTGTAGCGTCGCTTTTCGTAGTCGTAGCGGCGCTGCCATAGCTGTACAGTTGCCTTGGCCAGCGGTTGGCCACTTTGCCTGTCCAGTACATACAAGTGGCGCTGCTGCTGTATGTGGGCTATGTTGCTTACGTGAAACTGGCAGGCACTCAGCGCATTTTTCCCGGTGGCAAAATCAGCGTTGGCGCTGGCTACCAGCCAATATTCGCCCGTAGGCAAAGCATCGATTTTTACCTCAGCACTGTGGGCACGGTAGTCGCCCATGGCGGGCAGCGCTTGTTGCCATTGGCGGGTAGCGGGCTGTTGCAGCAGTTTTTTCCACCACTCGTTTTCGTCGCGGTATTCAAAGCTCTCCAGCGCTTTGGTGGCCGGTATCAGTTTAAAGTAAACAGTCGGTGTATTTGTAAACTCTACCCGGGCTAAAAAAGGCAGGTTAACGCCGTTTACTTTTTCCAGCTGCAGTTTCAGCACCGGTTTTTTCAAATTGGCCAGCAGGTAGGCAGCTTTATCGGCCCACAAAGTGCCGGGGTGGCGGCGGCTTACTTCGGTGGCCATGTAGGCAGCTTGTACCAGGGCCATTTTTACTTCGGGGGTGCTGGTAGCGGGGTCGTAGTCTGCGCCTTTTTGCTGCCACCATTCGGCCAGGGCCAGGCCGGCCTGTGCAGCTTCGGGCTGGGTGGGGTATTGGGTCCAGGTGTGCTCCAGCCACTCCTTCAGCAGTTGCTGTTTGCCGGGGTGGGTACTGTTGTCTTTTACAAAGCGGTAGCGGCGCATATCCAGATCTATCAGCGCTGCTGTATCGGGCTGGGCTATGCGGTAGCGCAGTAGCTGCTGGTACAGGATGATGGCCCGGTATAGCCGGCTGCTGCTATCGGTGCTGGGGTATGGGTGGCGTACAAATAGCCTGGGCGCTGCCAGAGCGGCTGCATCGTTCAGTTCAAACGCTTGTTGGGGCTTCACATCGTCGTGCTGCCCTTGCTCCAGGTAGTCCAGCACTTTGTGGGCCAGCAGGTCGTACAGGGTGGGGCGCAAGGCCCGTTCGCCTTTCAGCACTACCATCTCGTACACGTCTACGCTGGTGCGCTTCAGCAACGCTTCATTGCTCAGCGATGCCTGGTAGTGCTGCCAAATGCGGTTGTCAAAGTCTTTGATGCTCCAGGTGTCTGGCTTTTTTGGGTCGGGGCGGGTGCTGGCAGAGCGCTCCATTATTTGCCAGCGTTTGGCATCCAGGTAGTCGTAGTACACATCGGCCAGCAGGCTGTGCAACAGTTGGCGCTGAGGTTGGGCATTGGTTTGCTTCAGCTCTTGCTCCAGCAAGGCGATGGTTTTGTCAAATTCGTCTTCCTCTACTTTGCGTAGCAGGTGGCCTTTGGCAATGATGGCTTTCAACTGTTGTCCCTCTTGCTTATCGGCTTTGGCCTGCAGGTACAGTTTGTCTATCAGCGGGGTGGCGGATTTTGGCAGGTCTCTGGCCAGCAGCGAGTCGATGCGTTGCCAGGCTTTGCTGTAGTTGAAGCTGGGTTGCGATGAAAGCATGTGTGCGGCAAACAGGGAAGCGGAAAGCAGGAGAACACGGATATTGGTCATGCCAATGGGTTTGTTGGTAAGGTAGGTGAAACAGGCTACAGCCACGGGATGTAATGAAACGCAATTTTTCACAGCTGAGGGCATAAAAAAAGCCGGCACATGGCCGGCTTAACATTATTTCTACAAGCGATGCTTATGCTTTTTGCTGAATAGCGGCGGCCATGGTTTTGCCGATGTCGGCGGGGCTGGCTACTACATGAATACCGCATTCTGCCATGATTTTCATTTTGGCAGCAGCCGTGTCGTCGGCACCGCCTACAATGGCACCGGCGTGGCCCATGCGGCGGCCGGGAGGGGCGGTTTGGCCGGCTATAAAACCTACTACCGGCTTGGTACCATTTTCCTTGATCCAGCGGGCGGCCTCAGCTTCCATGCCGCCACCTATTTCGCCAATCATTACAATGCCTTCGGTGGCAGGATCGTTCATCAGCAGCTCTACGGCTTCTTTGGTAGTGGTGCCAATAATGGGGTCGCCACCAATACCAATGGCGGTAGTGATACCGAGGCCTGCTTTGGCTACCTGGTCGGCAGCTTCGTAGGTGAGGGTACCGCTCTTGCTCACTATGCCAATATTGCCATTTTTGAAAATGAAGCCGGGCATGATGCCCACCTTGCATTCGCCGGCCGTAATAATGCCGGGGCAGTTAGGCCCGATCATGCGGGTGTTTTTGCCCAGCAGGTAGTTTTTCACTTTTACCATGTCTTGCACGGGGATGCCTTCGGTAATGCACACTACCAGTTCAATGCCAGCATCGGCAGCTTCCATTACGGCATCGGCGGCAAAAGCCGGCGGCACAAATATGATGCTCACATTGGCCCCCGTGTTTTTTACAGCATCTGCCACGGTGTTAAACACAGGACGGTCGAGGTGGGTGCTGCCGCCCTTGCCGGGGGTGACACCACCCACTACCTGGGTGCCATAATCAATCATTTGCGAGGCATGAAAAGTGCCTTCTGTACCGGTGAAGCCCTGTACAATTACTTTGGAATCCTTGTTCACTAAAACGCTCATGGCAAAAGTTTAAATGCAGGTACTCGATTCTTAAAAAGTGCTGCAAAAGTAGGGGAAGGGGGGCACAAACGCTGTGCGGTACTTTCATTAGTCATAACCCCAGGTAATGGAGGCCCAGTAGCTCTGCCAATCGGCGGTTTGGTCGGCTGTGTGAGGCACCATTTTTACCAGGCTTATCATCCAGCGGCCATCAGTGGTTACCGGTACTTCTACGCGGCCATTGGTCATGGGCAGGTCGTAGCTTTTTACAACGCCTCGGCTGCTGCGGTGCCACACTTTTACCATGGCCTGCGGCAGCGGACGTTGTTTAAAAAACACATTGAACGCTACCGTGCCACTCTTTTGGAGGCCATAGGGATTTTGCAGCGGCACAATATCGAGCGGTAGTTCGGTAGGATAGTTGACCGGATGCAGGGTGCGTCCATTTTGCAACAAGGTTTTTACACTGCGTTGGTAGTATTCACGGCCCACTGTGCTGTCTTTGCCCTGCTCTTTGCGCCAGGCCAGCACATCTGTCAGTCCGTCTTCTTGCAGGTAGGCGGCAAAGGCAGCTGGCGCCAGTTCAATATAGGTGTTGGTACCGTTGTAAATCAGTGTCTGGGTGCCATCGAGCGGGGCCTGCAGGCGCAGTGAGTCGCCGGCAGCCGGCAGCAGGGTAGCGGCCGGCAGGGCGTTGGCCTGTTGGTGGTTCAGCAGGCTTAGCAGGCGCACTTTGTTGAAATCGCCTTTCCAATTGTCGCCGGCAAAATGCTCGCCCACCCGAAAGCGAACCACAAAAGTTTTTCCAGAAAAACGAATCGGTTCCAGCCAAAACTCGTGTGCTTCTGCAGTGGTCAGCAGTAGCAGACCAACTGCTGCCAGCAGCATTCTTTTTATGTTCATGGCTTTGAAGTATCAGTGAGGTTGGATGGCAAGTGGCCCTTGGCTTCCAGCATACGCATCTGCTTGGCATCCTGCAAAAACTCTGATGCGAAGATGAAGTTGTTCAGCTTTTCGTCGTCGCTGAAAATGATGTCCTTGTTGCTGCCGGTCCACTGCTTGTAGCCCTGGTACATGTACAGGATGTTATCGCCTATTTCCATCACACTGTTCATGTCGTGCGTATTGATCACTGTGGTTGTATTAAAATCTATTGTCAGGTCTTTGATCAATTTATCGATGACCATACTGGTTTGCGGATCAAGGCCACTGTTGGGCTCATCTACAAACAAAAACCTGGGGTTGAGTACGATGGCACGAGCAATGCCCACCCGCTTTTTCATGCCGCCACTGATCTCAGCCGGAAATTTTTTGTTGCTTTCTTTCAGGTTCACCCTGTCCAGTACTTCATTTACCCGTTTCAACTTGGTTTGGTAGCTGTCGCGGGTAAACATATCAAGCGGGAACATAACATTTTGCTCCACGGTCATGCTATCAAAAAGGGCTGATCCCTGAAACAACATGCCGATTTGTTGGCGCAGCTGTTTGCGTTCTTCCCGGCTCATGGTCACCATGTCCTGGTCCTGATACAAAATGGCGCCCTGATCGGGTTCGAACAAGCCCACCAGGCATTTCATCAGCACCGTTTTGCCACTGCCGCTGCTGCCAATAATCAGGTTGCATTTACCGGGGTAAAAGTCGGCGCTGATATCGTACAAAACGGTACGGTCGCCAAATGATTTTTTGAGTTGGTGGACCTGAATCATGCTGGCTTCAACATTAAAAGAGTGAGTATATAATCGGCCAACAAAATGAGGATACAACTTACAACCACCGCCAGTGTGCTGCTGCGCCCAATTTCGAGGGCGCCGCCCTTTACATTGTAGCCAAAATAGGCTGAAATGCTGGTGATAAGATAGGCAAACGTAAAGGCCTTGGTCATGGCCACGGTTACATTAAATGGTTTAAAGCCTTCCAGCAGGCCACGGTCAAATGTGTTGGTATCAATAATGCCGGTGAGGTCGCCTACAAACCGACCGCCCCACAGCGATACTATGATGCTGAGCGAAATGAGCATGGGCACGGTCAGCAGGGCCGCCGCTACCTTGGGCAGAATGAGGTAGGTTTTGGTATTGATGCCCATGATTTCAAGCGCATCGATCTGCTCGCTGATGCGCATATTGCCCAACTCCGACGCTATTTTGCTGCCTACTACACCTGCCAGTACTATACAAATAACGGTAGGCGATAGCTCCAGCAGCATGCTATCGCGTACAATAACAGCAATGGTACTTCGCGGTATCAGATTAGTGACCAGCTGGTAGGCAGTTTGCACGGTCATCACAGCACCCAAAAACACAGATATGACGAGTACAATAGGTAAAGAGCCCACGCCAATTTCCACGCATTGGTGCATGAACTCTTTCCAATACATTTTTTGGTTCTCCGGACGGGCAAACATTCCCTTGATGGTCACAATGTAGCGTCCAAGATGTTCGAACAAAGGCATGGCTCAAAATAAGCAAATACCCGCCACACTGTGGCGCAATTGTGATGGGCGAAAACGTTAAGCCTGTCAGCCTCGTCGTTGCCACCATTTCCGACGGCTGGCATTGGGTGCCTGGTTGGTGCTGCACTTCATTTGGGCATCTATCACGGCTATCAGGGTCATGTTTACAATGCTGCGTACGGTGCTGCCCAACTGCAGTACGTGTACCGGCTTTTTCATACCCAGCAGTACCGGCCCGATGGCGTCGGCACCGCCCACCTCTTTCAGCAGGTTGTACGCTATGTTGCCGCTGGACAGGTTTGGAAAAATGAGTGTATTCACTTCCTGGTCTACCAACTCGCTGAACGGGTAGTTTTCTCGCAATATTTCTTTGTTGAATGCCAGAATGCCCTGCATTTCGCCATCAACCACCAGCTTGCTATCGCGGCTTTTCAGTATTTGGCGGGCATTGGCCATCAGGCGGGCTTCGGGCGTATTGCTACTGCCAAAGTTGGAGTACGATAGCAGCGCTATGCGTGGCTGGATATTGAAACTGCGCACCTCTTTGGCCACCATTTGTGTAATGTCGGCTATTTCTTCGGCCGTGGGGGTAAAGTTGACGGTGGCATCTGCCAAAAACAGCGGGCCTTGCTTGGTAAGCAGAATGTACATACCAGCAATCTTTTTCACGCCCTCTTCGGTACCTATTGTTTGCAGGGCCGGGCGAATAAGACCTGAGTAGTCGCGGCTGGGGCCTGCTATCAGGGCATCGGCTTCGCCATTTTTCAGCATCATGCATCCAAAGTACATGCGGTCTTTCATGGCTTTTACTGCCTCGTAGTTGTTGAAGCCCTTGCGACCTCGCAATGCAAAAAACTGCTCGCCGTATTCCTGCCTTTTATCGTCGTAGTTGTCCTGCTTCGGATCAATAATGGTCATCCCCTCCAGGCTTACACCATTTTGCTCGGCCAGGCGGTTTATCTTTCTTTCTTCACCCATCAAAATGGGGAAGCAAATTCCTTCTTCGAGGCATATTTCTGCTGCCTTCAGTACTTTGATATTGTCAGCTTCGGCAAAGATGACATGACGCGGATCCTTGCGGGCCTTCATGCCTAATACGCGGAAAAGCTGGTTGTCGAGACCAAGGCGGCGGTTGAGTTCTATTTCGTAGTTATCCCAGTTGGTAATAGGGCTTTGCGCCACACCGCTATCCATGGCGGCTTTGGCTACCGCCGGGGCTACTGCGGCCAGCAAGCGGGGGTCTAGCGGTTTGGGTATAATGTAGTCGGCACCAAATGAAATGCTCTTCTCATTGTAGGCCAGGTTTACAATGTCGGGCACGGCTGTTTTGGCCAATTCGGCCAGGGCACGCACAGCGGCCAATTTCATTTCTTCGTTGATGGTGGTAGCTCTTACATCCAGCGCACCCCTGAAGATGTACGGAAAGCCCAATACGTTGTTTACCTGGTTGGGTGTATCGCTACGGCCGGTGGCTACTATTACATCTTTTCGTACTGCATGAGCGTCGTCGTACATTATTTCCGGTTCGGGGTTGGCGCAGGCAAATACCACGGGGTTTTTGGCCATGCTTTTCACCATGTCGGGCGTTACTACCTTGCCCACGCTCAGGCCCAAAAACATGTCAGCATCTTTCATTGCCTCTTTCAGCGTCCAGTGGGCTTTGGAAGCATCCACAGCCAGGCGCTGCTTGAACTCATCCAGGTCGGTGCGGCCTTTGTGCAGCACGCCCTGAATGTCGAACACCGTAAAATGATCGGGGCGGGCCCCCAAGGCTATATACAGCTTGATACACGCAATGGCGGCGGCACCGGCGCCGTTCACCACAAAACGTACCTTCTCGATCTTCTTTTTCTGAATTTCAAGTGCGTTGAGCAAGGCAGCGCTGCTGATAATGGCGGTGCCATGCTGGTCATCGTGCATCACCGGAATTTTCATTTCCTCTCGCAGCCGCTTCTCAATGTAGAAGCATTCCGGCGCTTTGATGTCTTCCAGATTGATACCGCCGAAAGTGGGCTCCAGCGCTTTTACAATGTCGCAAAACTTATCAGGGTCTTTTTCATTCACCTCAATGTCAAACACATCAATGTCGGCAAATATTTTGAACAGTACTCCCTTGCCCTCCATGACAGGCTTGCTGGCATCGGCACCTATATCGCCCAGGCCCAATACAGCGGTACCATTGCTGATGACACCCACCAGATTACCCTTGGCAGTGTACTTGTATGCATTGGCAGGATCAGCTTTTATTTCTTTACAGGGTTCGGCCACGCCGGGGCTGTAGGCAAGGCTGAGGTCTCGTTGTGTTTTGGCTTCTTTGGTAGGAACTACCTCGATCTTACCTGGCCGGCCCTTGGCATGATATTCCAGGGCCTGCTCTTTGCGCAAATCGTTTACCATAGAGGGCAAATGTAAGGGCAAAGCCTGTGTGGCAGCTGCCCTTGGTCTGTGTAGTTTGCCAGACCGCTGCCCGAGTAGCAGCGCATTTTATTTATGCATGAACTCCTTTACAATTCGTTCATTCTCAGGGGTAGGTTGGCTTTGCCAGTTCGGATCATATTTTACAAAAAAAGAGAGCCAGATAGAGCGGCTAAGGCGCATGAGCCACGGCAACATACCAACAAGCACAGCAATATTGGCGGCTATCCAGTAGTACAAACTATTGTCATCAATACTAAAGCCAAGCAGTACCCACCACGCTACAAATGTGGCCACGCTAATGGCCACCGTAAGGGCATAGCTTACATAGCCGGTACCATAATAAAATCCTACTTCAATCTCCATGGGTTGGCCACACACCGGGCATTCATCGGGCATGGCCATGTTTCTTTTGCTGGAAAAAAAACTGACCGGATGAAGAAACATATTGCCCTGTCGGCAGCGGGCACATTTGCATTGAAGGGTGCTGGACAAATAACTGCGGTTGGCAGCCGGGGCTGTAGAACTGGGCATGTTGGATTGGTTCGTTCACAAATGTACGATCCACACCATCCGGGCCGGTGACGAAAATCACTTTTGGGCCACAGCCTGCAGTACCAATTCCATCTTTGTGCTACGGCTTCCTTTTATGAGCACGTAACAATGAGTGCAGCCTTGCTGCTGCCACCACTGGCCAGCTGCTGCTGATGTTTCGAAGTAGCGAAAGGGCTGTTCAATAAGTCCGAAATCGCCGCCCACCAGCACCACTTCTTTCCAGGGGTAGCGCAGCAGCTGCTGTACGATGGCCGTATGTTCCTGCAGGCTGGTATCGCCCAGCTCGGCCATGGCGCCTATAAACAGTACTTTATTATCGGCCCGTAGTTGCGCAAAATTTTCAATTGCCAACGTCATGCTCGACGGGTTGGCGTTATACGCATCGAGTATGTATTTGTTGCCATCTTTTTCCAGCAGTTGGCTGCGGCTATTAGTGGGGTTGTAGGTTTCAATAGCCGCCTGAATATCGGCAGGCGCTACGCCAAAATGAAGACCTACTGCAGCAGCAGCCAGTACGTTGTATACATTGTAGCCACCTACTAATTGGGTTTGTATTTCGCCTATTACACCCGTGTGCATGCTTACCCTCAAAAAAGGCTCGCTGGCTACCACATTTCCTGCTACGGCAGCCCCCGGCCCTGTGCCGTACCAATGCAGGTGCCTAATGCCTTTGCTCATTTCGTGGAAATAATCGAAATCGGCGCAGGCAAACACTTCACCGTCGTGGGCCCGCAAAAAATCGAACAGTTCACCTTTGCCTTTTTTTACGCCTTCTTCGCCGCCAAATCCTTCCAGATGGGCTTTGCCCACATTTGTAATAAGGCCGTGCGTAGGCTCGGTATACAAACAGTAGGAGGCAATCTCTTTTTGATGGTTGGCGCCCATTTCTATCACCATCATTTCAGCATCGGGCTTTACCGAAAGCAGTGTCAGCGGCACGCCAATATGGTTATTCAAATTGCCTTGAGTGGTATATGTGCGGTATTTTTTACTGAGTACTGCATGGATCAGTTCTTTGGTAGTCGTTTTTCCATTGCTACCAGTGATGGCCAATACCGGTATTCTATACTGCCGCCGATGATGCAAAGCCAATTGTTGCAGCGCTGCCAATGCATCGGGCACATACCACACGTTGCGGGAAGGGTTGGCCACGGCTTCTTCGTCTACCACAGCAGCCAAAGCGCCGGCCTCTATTGCTGTAGCTGCAAAGGCATTACCGTTGAAATTCGGTCCTTTCAACGCAAAAAACAGCTGACCAGGTTGTACTTGTCGTGTATCGGTAACAACGCCGGTTGACTGCAAAAAAAGCTGGTAGAGGTGGGCGATATCGGTCATTTGGAAAAAGCTGAGGCCTGCAAATTAGGGGAGCCGGGGCGCAAAAAACAAACCCGCCATTGGGTGGCGGGCCTGTTGTGGGAACTGTATCGAAATTCAAGTATTAACGGCGGGTACGCTTGGTGCTCCAGTAGTTACCCGTGCGGGTACGGTTGCCTTCGGGTGCACCAAAGTAGGTCATGGCACAGCGGAAACCAATGGTGCTGCTCGATTGGTCTTCTTCTAGAAAACGACGGTTGCCGGGGCTGAGCCAATAAGGCAAATCGAGCCAGCTGCCACCTTTGATCACACGGCTCTTATCGCCCACCAGGGTAGTAACACCGTAGCCGTAGCTGGCACCGCTGAGGCTGTCGCCATCGAGGTAGTTCAAGGCATAAAACTTCTGATAGTTGCGGCGCTTGGCCAGGTCTTCGTCCTTTTCGGCTTCATACTTTACACGGCCGGTTGAGTCCTTCTCGTAGCGGGTAGAAGGATCATTTGAAGTGGCGTCAGCCACTTTCAATTTCTGAAACACGTTACCGCGGTAGTAGTTGAAGTCGTCGCCTACTTCGTAGGTCATGGGGCGATAAATATCTGCCACCCATTCGCTCACGTTTCCGCTCATGTTATACAGGCCAAATCCGTTGGGGTAAAAGCTTTCTACCGGGGCGGGCAATGCTGCACGGTCGTTCAGGCCACCGGCTACACCCATCAGGTCACCGGCACCCCGCTTAAAGTTGGCCAGCATTTCGCCCTGCCAGCTGCCGCGGCGGTTGTCGCGAAGGCCGTTGTAATTATTGCTCCAGCTGTACAGTTGCTTGTTGGCCACCAATTCCTCACCACGCTGCCCCTTCTCTTTTCGGCGGGGCTGTGGGTTTTGGGCGATGTAGGAGAGGGCTGCATATTCCCATTCAGCCTCGGTAGGCAGGCGGTATTCGGGGCTCAATACACCATCTTCGAAAGTAACCTGCGTACGGGGGCGACCGTTAGGATCGGTCAGCGGGTTCTTCTTGCTTTTAGCAGCAGTACCCGGAGGGGGTGTAGTCAGGCCAAGCAAATACGCTTTAGTATTGAAGGCGTCAGAGCCCTTGCCCTGGATGTTTTTGATTTCGTTCTTGTTTACGTACCCACCCGAAACCAGTGCCAGCTCGTTCACCCGATCGGTGCGCCAAAGGCAATAGTCGTGGGCTTGCTTCCAGCTCACACCCACCACAGGATAGTAGTTGAAGCTGGGGTGGCGGAAATAATATTCAACATAGGGCTCGTTGTAGGCCAGTTCGCTACGCCAAACCAACGTATCGGGATAGGCGGCATCTACCAACGGTTGGTAGTTGGGGTCGGCCTGCGGGTCGAATACCCGGTTCAGCCAGAACAAGTATTCACGATAGTGGATATTGGCCACCTCGGTTTTGTCGATGAAAAACGAGTTGACCGTGACCCGCTTGGGTACGTTGTTCCAATCGGCCATTACGTCTTCTTCGGCGGCTCCCATCAAAAAAGTACCACCCTGAACAAACACCAGGCCCGGTCCGGCTTTGATGTCTTTCATTTTGGCTACGTTGAACCCACCCTGATTTTTATCATTGTAGTTCCACCCGGTAGCCGACGATTTGTCGTACTTCTTTTTGAACAGCCCTCCGTCTTTACAGGCAGGCGCTGTAGCTACAACGGCTGCCAACAGGGCGATTTGCGAAATTTTCATACTCCGACGATACAGTTTTACTCGGTAAACAACGGTATTTGTCAGCAATTATTGTGCTAACATTTAAATAGTCGTTGCGAATGTATTGCTCCACCGGCTACTGAAGGCCGGGCGGTCGTGGTCAATCTTTCCCACAATTGGGTAAAACAGTGGAAAACAGCGCCTTATTCTACAGTGACGCTTTTGGCCAGGTTGCGAGGTTTGTCTACATCGTAGCCTTTTAGCACCCCGACAAAATAGCTTAATAGCTGCAGCGGCACCACGCTGATCATGGGGCCAATCAACTCATCGGCATCGGGCACAAAAATTGTGTCGTCGGCCATGCCAGGAATCACCCGATCGCCTTCTGAGGCAATGCAGATCACTTTGCCTTTGCGGGCCTTAATCTCCTGCACGTTCGATACAATCTTTTCGTAGAAACGGTCGCGGGTGGCCACAAATACCACAGGCAGGTGTTCATCTACCAGCGCTATGGGCCCATGCTTCATCTCTGCAGCCGGATAGCCTTCGGCGTGTATATAGCTGATTTCCTTTAGTTTAAGTGCGCCTTCTAAAGCCACCGGAAAGTTGTAGCCGCGACCTAAAAACAGAAAATCGCTGGCGTCTTTGTACTTGGCTGCTATGCGTTCAATATTGCTGCTGTCTTTCAGAATGGCAGCTACCTTGTCCGGCACGGCTGCCAGTTCACCCAGCAGCTGGTCAAATCTCGCTTCATCGATGGTACCCTTTGCCTGGGCTATTTTGAGTGCCATCATGGTAAGTACGGCCAGCTGGCCGGTAAAAGCCTTGGTACTTGCCACACCTATTTCAGGTCCGCTGTGGGTATAGGCGCCGGCATGGCTTAGCCGGGCAATGCTGCTGCCCACACTGTTGACCACGCCGAAAATGAATGCACCTTTTTCTTTTGCGTTTTCCAGCGCCACCAACGTATCGGCCGTTTCGCCGCTTTGTGATATCGCAATGATGACATCTCCTGGTTCAATAATGGGGTTGCGATACCGGAATTCAGAGGCGTATTCTACCTCTACCGGAATGCGGCAAAGCTCTTCAATCAGGTATTCGGCTACCAGGCCTGCATGCCAGCTGGTACCACAGGCTACCATTATAAAACGCTTGGCTGCCAATAGTTTATCAAGGTTATTTTCTACCCCGGCTAATTTTAAATGGCTATGTTCTACCTGCAGGCGGCCCCGCAAACAATCGGCAATGGTAGCCGGTTGCTCGTGTATTTCTTTTAGCATGAAGTGGTCGTAGCCGCCCTTTTCGATGGCTGCCAGCTCCATATCGAGCTTGGTGATAAATGGGGTCTCTTTTTCGTTCCCCAGGTTTTTCAGCACCAATTCATCCCGCTTTACGATGGCAATCTGGTAGTCATTCACATACACCACTTCCTTGGTGTATTCAATAATTGGTGAAGCATCGCTGGCCAAAAAATGTTCGTCTTTGCCAATGCCAATCACCAGCGGCGACCCTTTCCGGGCCGCCAAAATGGTGTCAGGATCATTCACATCTACCAACAAAATGCAGTAGGCACCCACTATGCGCTTCAGTGCAATTCGAAGTGCCTCTTCCAGGCTGCACTCGTTTTTAACCCTGATTTCCTCTATAAAATTCAGCAATACCTCGGTGTCTGTGTCGCTTTTGAACTCGTAGCCTTTTTGCAACAGTTCTTCCTTGATGGGCGCATAGTTTTCAATAATGCCATTGTGAATCATGGCCAATTGGCCCGACTTTGACACGTGAGGATGCGAGTTCCGATCGCTTGGTTCGCCATGGGT
Organism: Chitinophagaceae bacterium; assembly: GCA_025455665.1. Classification (GTDB taxonomy): domain Bacteria; phylum Bacteroidota; class Bacteroidia; order Chitinophagales; family Chitinophagaceae; genus Phnomibacter. The sequence continues at coordinate 13,062 of JALOMC010000003.1, forward strand.
AGCCCACCGGGTATGCCCGATAGCAATGTGCCCGCCTAAATCACTGGTGGCCACAATGCTGTCTTCCAGATCGGCTACTTTCCCTTTTTTCTTGTATACATTCAATTGCTGTTGGTTCAGCAGTGCAATACCCGCACTATCATAGCCGCGGTATTCCAATCTTTTCAGCCCTTTTATCACCACTGGATAGGCCTGTCTGGGGCCAATGTATCCTACGATTCCACACATACATTGTGTTTAAAAAAATGAATGGGCGGCAAGGTACCACCAAAGCATGGGTTAATAAAGAATTTTATAAACCTGTGTCGGAAAAATGGAAGGCATCAAGCGAGGCGAAGCGTTGATATTCGTGGTGCATGTTTCAGTCGGCTTTGTTTAATGGTTTGGCCCGGATAGCCACAGCGGTTTTCAACTTTGTGGTGATCATTGTGCTGTCGCAGGCATTGGCGCCTGCCGAAAGGGGGACGGCCGGCTTATACGGGGCCATTTTGGCAGCAGCCCAATTGCTGGCCGATTTTGCGGGTGGCAGTACCATTCCTTATCTGCGGCAGCAATACCGGCTTGCGTTTTTACTTGGTACCTACCGATGGTGGAGTGCTGTGGCCTGCACGGTAGTGGTGGTAGGCATCGGCCACTTCAAATCGTTGCCGGCTTTGCATGTAGTGGCCCTTTGGCTGGCAGCGCTGGCCAATTGTCAGGCCACGGTGCACCAACATGCTTTGCTTTCGTGCCAAAACCTGGTTTGGTTCAATAGGCTGATGGTGCTGCCAGCAGCAGGCATGGCCGTGGCCGTAGCAGCCTGTTGGATAGCGGGCAATTTGAATGTCGAAAGTTTTCTTATCGCATTGATAATTAACTGGTTACTGACTTCATGGGTAGGTTGGAGTAAATTAAAAAAAGCGCATGAAGCCAATGCTGTGCCGGCGGTTGAGCATTCCATTCGCCCGGTATTTGCAGCTGGCGCCCTCAACCAAAGTACGCAGCTGTTGGGGCTGCTCAACACTCGTTTAGCCTACCTGGTGTTGCCGGTTTCTTCGTTGGGTGCATTTTCCAATGCACTGGCTTTGTCAGAAGCATTGCTCATTGTACCCGGTGCCTTGGGCCAGGTGATGTACGCCAATCTGGTGCAGGGTTCGGGTCAGCGTGATCGGCGTGCTTTGAAACGACCACTGTTGACCGCTTTGCCGATGGTGGCAGTGGGTGTGCTGGCATTATTGGTATTGCCGGCCTCCTTTTACCGGGGGCTGCTCGGGCCGGCCAATGGGGGAGTGGGCCCTATATTGCTGGTACTGGCACCTGCTATGCTTTGCTATAGTGTATATATTATCCTAAGTTATTGGCAATCAGCGTTCGGCAGGTTTTGGCTCAACCTGATTCCCATTGCCGCCGGCCTATGCTTCAGCGCTTGTTATTATCTACGCCTGCACCATGCTTCACCTTCTGTTTCGGCAGTGGTGGCCACACTGGCTGCCTCGTTGGTAATCAATGCACTAATAGCTGTCGTCCTCTTTCTTTTCCGCGTCGGGCAAAATCGATTGTTGCGGCCATAGGTTATACACATGGTTTTGGCTAGCTTGATAATTAATTATTTGCGTAATCGATTGGGTAGCTGATTTTTGCGGCCTGACATGCAAGCACTAGAGGCCTTTTTTTCACTACTCACCGCACCCGGTCGGCGGGTCGTTATCACCACTCACCAGAAGCCCGATGGAGACGCCATGGGCTCCTCACTGGCGCTTTGGCACTATTTGCGTTCGCTGGGTCATCATCCGGTAGTCATATCGCCTACCAACTGGGCAGGCTTTCTCAATTGGATGCCGGGTGTGCAAGAGGTGCTTGATTATGAGAGTAAAACTGCACAGGCCGAAGAATTGATTGCGCAGGCCGACTGGTTGTTTTGCCTTGACTTTAATGCCATCGGCCGGGTAAAACGCATGGAGCCAGCCTTGTCGCAAGCGCCGGGCCTGCGCATTTTGATTGATCATCACCAGGAGCCGCAGGTCAGCTATTTTCACTACGGCGCCTCAGATACCAGCAAAAGTTCGACTGCCGAAATGGTGTACGACTTTATTGTGGCATCGGGTGGCGCCGACAGCATTACCGAAGGCATGGCCGAGTGCCTTTACGCAGGCGTAATGACCGATACTGGTTCATTCCGTTTTCCATCTACTACCAGTTCGGTACACAGCATGGTGGCGTTTCTGAAGCAAAAAGGGTTGAAACATCACCTGGTACACGATCATCTTTTTGACAACTTTTTGGAAAACCGGCTTCGTTTTATTGGGCATGCCTTGCTGTATCGCATGGAGGTGATCTACGAAATGAACACGGTTCTCATGGCCATCCCCAAATCTGATATTCACCGGTTCGATATCAGCACCGGAGATACGGAAGGCTTGGTCAATTTTCCTTTGAGCATTCAGGGAATAAAGCTGGCAGCCATTGTGATAGACCGCGATGAAGAGCGAAAATGGTCATTCAGAAGCAAGGGAGAAGTGGACGTAAACCAATTTGCCCGTCAACACTTCAATGGTGGCGGACACCGCAACGCGGCTGGTGGCAGATCGACTGATTCGCTGGACGAAACTGTCAAACATTTTTACAAGGTATTGCCCGATTTGCGGGGAAGTTTAGAATAAAGCATTCAAAGAATGATAACTATGACAAGAGTAATTCAATGCATGGCCACCCTGATGGCCGTAGTGCTGCTGGCAGGTTGTGGTAATGCTGATTACCAAAAAACGTCGAGCGGTGTAATCTATAAGATTCATCAAACCGGCAAAGGTGCTACTATCAAGCCCGGCCAGTGGATCAAAGTACACTTCAGGGCTGCCGTAGGTGACTCGCCTCTGGTGAATACCTACGGTAAAATACCCGCCTACGGTATGTTTGATACCACCATGCGCAATGTGCATGACTTTGTAGACTTTTTGGGCGAAATGCGGGTGGGTGACTCTGCCGTGTACATCCGCAGCATCGATAGCTTGCAGAAAAAAGGTTTTGTAATGTACAACGACCGCTTTAAGCAAGGCGGCACTATCAAGGGTTCAATTGTTATTCTCGGCATTCTGGCCGATCAAAATGCAGTTGAAGCAGATAGGGTAAAAGAGTTTGAAGCCGAAACTGCCCGTGAAGTGGCAGCGCTTGAAAAATGGCTGAAAGAACAGAACATTACGGGAGTTCAGAAAACTGCGAACGGTGTTTTTGTAAAGATCGATCAGCAGGGCAGCGGTCCCAAAGCCGATAGCGGAATGACTGTTTCTATGAATTATACCGGCAAGCTGAAGAATGGCACGAAATTCGACTCCAACATTGATCCGGCCTTTGGCCATGTAGGGCCATTTGAATTTGTGGTAGGTACCGGTGGTGTCATTCGCGGTTGGGACGAAGCAGTGCCCTTGCTGAACAAAGGTGCCAAGGGAAAACTGTATATTCCGGCTATGCTGGCCTACGGCGCCAATGCCAATGGGGATAAACTGCCGGCGTATAGCGACCTGGTGTTTGACATAGAGGTGGTAGATGTAAGGCCGACGGTACCTAACGCAGGGCCAGCGCCTACCCCGGCTCCGCACCAAGGCCACTAAACCGCAACAAGCCAGCCCTTCTGAAGCAGTTGCCACACGCTGCCACAGGTTGGGTTCGCCGGGTTTGTATCCCTAGTGGCGATGGCTTACATTTGAAGTGAGAAGAGGTTTCTGGCAACAACCAATCATTCTTTTCTCCAACGACCAAAACCAATCACTGTGTACAAAGTCAGAAAGTATCTGCTCAGTCATCAGGTGGCACCCAAATGGATGGTGTTCCTGTTTGACACTTGTATCGGTGCATTTTCGGTGGTATTCGCCAACTTTCTCCGCTTCAATTTCGATGTAGAGTTGGTATCTGCCCACGGATTGATTGATGACCTGATGCTCATCATCGTCACCAACTCTTTGTTTTTCTACATTCTGAAGACGTACGAGGGCATCATTCGCTTTTCAGGTTTTGCCGAGGCCATCCGCACCACTACTGCGCTGTTTGCAGCCTTTATGCTCATGGTGTTTGTCAATTTGGGCATGCTGGCCATTGGCAAGCCCGTGCTGGTACCTACCAGCATTCTCATCATCAATTTGCTTACCGGTTCTTTTCTGATGGTAGCCTATCGCTTATTGGTAAAAACCTGGTACAAGGCCAGTATCAGCATTGGCAGCAAGGTGAATGTGCTGATTTACGGCGGCGAAATTCATGGCTCTCAGTTAAAAACTACCATTGAGCAATCAAACAATCAGCAGTACCAGGTGCTGGGCTTTATAGATGACGATCCATCGTATGTGGGCAAGACAATTGACAATATCAAGATTTTCTCTTTTGAACAGGCCCGCCAATCGATTGCCGAATGGGAGGTGGGGTTGATCTTATTTGCCAAGCCTGAATTGGATGCTGCCATTAAAAATGAGATAGTTGACTTTTGTCTGGAGCATGATATACAGGTCAGAAATGTGCCACCTTTTGATCGTTGGATCAAAGGACAACTGAATATTTCGCAGCTGAAGGAGATCCGGATTGAAGAGCTGTTGGGCCGCCCGCAGATCAGCCTTCCCAAGCAGCATGTGCACAACCTGGTGTCGAAAAAGCGGGTACTGATTACCGGTGCTGCCGGCTCTATAGGCAGCGAGTTGGCCCGGCAGGTAGCAGGTATCAACCCGTCTGTTATCATTTTATGCGACCAAAATGAAACCGGCCTGTACGAGCTGGAGTACGAGTTGCGCAATCATTTTCCTGCCTGCGATCATCTGGCACTGTTTATTGGTGATGTGAGAGATGAATCGGCCATGGAAAGCTTGTTCAAGCGGTTTCGTCCCGAAGTGGTATTTCATGCAGCGGCCTACAAACATGTGCCCATGATGGAGTACCATCCTTCAGAAGCTATTCGCAACAATGTGTTGGGTACCAAAATAATGGCTGACCTCAGCATTGAATATGAGGTAGAAAGATTCTTGTTGGTGTCTACAGACAAAGCCATCAACCCCACCAACGTAATGGGTGCCAGCAAACGCATTGCTGAAATCTATGTGCAATCGCTGGGCAACCGCGATAAGAAGGTGGTACACCTCGGAGAAGGTGGTAACAACAAGGCCACTAAGTTTATTACAACTCGTTTTGGCAACGTATTAGGCAGCAATGGTAGTGTGATTCCCCGCTTTAAGGAACAGATTGCCGAGGGTGGTCCCGTTACCGTAACGCACCCCGATATTATTCGTTACTTCATGACCATTCCTGAGGCTTGCTCGCTGATGCTGGAGGCTGTGACCATGGGCAATGGTGGTGAGGTATTCATTTTTGACATGGGTGAGCCAGTGAAAATTGTAGACCTGGCCCGCAAAATGATCAAGCTGGCTGGTTTTGTTCCTGGTAAGGACATTGATATCAGGTTTACCGGACTCCGGCCGGGCGAAAAGCTGTACGAAGAACTGCTGAATAAAAAGGAAGAAGTAATGGCGACTCATCACAAAAAGATATTGATAGCCAAGGTGATGGAGTACGATTTTTATGCAGTTAACAAGGATATTGATGTGCTGATTGAAGAGGCATTCAGAAGCAATGACGAAAATGTGGTTCGCCACATGAAGCGCATGGTGCCAGAGTACATCAGCAACAATTCGATCTACCAATCATTTGACGAAATGAACAAGTCGCCACTGTTGGCCAGTAATTGAGCCTAACAGGCGCACCAATCCATGTTTTCGTTTTTCCGAAGAAATAGAACAGCCGCAAATGGCGCCCTGGGCTCCATAGGGGTGGATATGCACAACCACCTGCTACCTGGCATAGACGACGGCAGTCCGGATGACGCCACTTCTTTGCGACTGATAGAAGGATTAATGTCCCTTGGTTACGAAAAGTTTTACTGCACGCCGCATGTGCTGGGCGAAGTGCATCCCAATACGCCAGCCAGCATTAGCGCTGCCGCCAGCCAATTGCGGGCAGCTTTGCCGGCCGGGTACACGGCGTTAGCAGGTTTTGCGGCCGAGTACATGATGGATTATGATGCAGAGGAGCGGATGCTGAACAACGATGTATTGACCTTGCCTGGTGGCTACGTGCTGATCGAAATGAGTTACGCGGTGGAATCGCCCAACATCCGCGACATGATTTTTCAGTTGCAAACAAAAGGGTATAAGCCTATTCTGGCACATCCGGAGCGCTATCCTTACTACTACGGCAGGTTTGACCAGTACGAGTCGTTTCTTGATGCTGGTGCCGATCTTCAGATAAACCTGCTATCACTAGGGGGGTACTACGGCAAGCCTGCGCAGAAAGTGGCCGAAAAGCTGATAGAACAGGGTTTGGTCAACTGGTTAGGTACCGATATGCATCACGACCGGCACCTGGCAGCGCTGCAGCAACTGGCTGCTAATACCAAAGTATTGCGCCAAATAGAAAAAATAAAGCGCCTGAAAAACCGTGAGTTGGTCTGACAGCCGCTTATCGATTACTGAAGAAAATCAAGTATCCGCTCTATGCACTTTATACGTTGAAACGGAAGTGCATGATATCTCCATCCTTTACCAGATATTCTTTGCCTTCTATTCGCAGCTTTCCGTTGTCGCGGCAGGCGGCCTCCGATCCGTATTTTACAAAGTCATCAAAGGCAATTACTTCGGCTTTGATAAAGCCTTTTTCAAAATCGGTGTGAATAACACTGGCGGCCTGCGGCGCTTTCCAGCCTTCGTGAATGGTCCATGCCCGCACTTCTTTTTCGCCGGCGGTAAAGTAGGTCTGCAGCGTGAGTAGCTTATATACACTGCGGATCAAGCGGTGGAGAGCTGGTTCAGCCATGTGGTATTCTTCCATGAACATTTGCTTATCGGCCGGGTCTTCCAGTTCGGTAATCTGTGCCTCAATGCTGTTGTTCATAATTATAAGCCCCGCGCCTTCCCGATCGGCTACCTCTTTCAACCGGGCACTATACTGGTTGCCGGTGTGCATGGAAGGCTCGTCTACATTGGCCACGTACAAAACGGGCTTTTCCGTCAGCAAAAACAAATCGGCAATGGCGCCTCGCAGGTCTGTACCCAGGCCCAACTCCCTGATGTTGCGCCCTTTTTCCAGGTGTTCTTTGCACATCAGCAGCGTTTCAAGTTCAGCTTTCAATTTGGCGTCGCCTGCCCGGGCTTGCTTTTCAATGCGGCTTATCTTTTTTTCTACACTATCCAGATCCTTCAGCTGCAGCTCGGTATCAATAATTTCCTTGTCGCCCACGGGGTTGATAGCGCCCTCTTCCCGCAGCACATTTTCATCTTCAAAGCAGCGCACCACATGGATGATGGCATCTACTTCGCGGATATTAGCCAAAAACTTGTTGCCCAGCCCTTCGCCTTTGCTGGCGCCGCGTACAAGGCCGGCTATATCCACAATTTCTATTTGAGTGGGTACCACCCGCTGAGGGTTCACCAGCTCGGCCAGCTTATCCAGCCGCGGATCGGGCACATCTACCAAACCCACGTTCGGGTCGATGGTGCAAAAGCGATAGTTGCTGGCCTGCGCCTTGGCGCTATTGCTTACCGCGTTGAAAAGGGTGGATTTGCCCACGTTTGGAAGCCCTACAATACCTGCCTGAAGTGCCATATGATGCGATACTGCCAGCCCGGTGCCGGCCCTTTTTTTAAGGCTGCAAAAGTAGGGGGCTGGCCCCGAAACACGGCAAGCCGGGTAGAAAAGCCAGCTGCCTTCACGTTTATCCCGTTTCTGGCCCCATTCTTCATAGCTGTATGCAGCTCATAAATTTTGATACCTGATGCAACTTTTGGTCATCGACTTTTGTCAAATACTCAAACTACACACTTATGTTTAGCTGTCTTTGGAACTTTATGATGCGCCGCATCCACCACGTATTGTAAGCCTGGCTACCCGCCGGCTTTTTTTTTGTCGCATCTGCGCCATATTCAAGATATTGGCTGCTGATTATCTTTCAGCTGCATGGCACTTAATTACGTTTGGATTGCATTTTTTCTGATAGGCTTGGTGGTAGCCCTTTGCAAGCTTGTCTTTTTGCAGGATTACGAGATTTTCAAAAAGCTGGTCGATGGCATCTTCGATTCGGCCAAAGGATCGGTAATGGATGTGGCCCTGCCACTTACCGGCGTGATGGTGTTTTTTATGGGCCTGATGAACATTGGTGAAAAAGCCGGTGCCGTCAATTTTCTGGCCCGCCTGCTCAATCCATTTTTAAAGCGCTTGTTTCCGGAAGTGCCCGACAAGCACCCTGCCATGGGCCAGATGGTGATGAACTTTAGCGCAAATATGCTGGGCCTCGACAATGCAGCCACACCTTTTGGCCTGAAGGCCATGGAAAGCCTGCAGACCTTGAACCCTCGTCAGGACACTGCCACCAATGCACAAATCATGTTTTTGGTATTGCACACCAGTGGGCTTACGCTTTTGCCACTGTCCATTTTTGCGTTCCGGGCCGGTGCGGAATCGGCAGATCCTACAAGTGTGTTCATCCCATGTGTTTTGGGCACAGTAGCTACTACAGTCGCATCTATTCTGGTCACCGGCTTGTGGCAGCGTCTCCGGTTCGATTGGGTGCTGATCGCCTGGCTGCTCAGCATTGTAGGGCTGGTGGCTGGTTTTATGTGGTTCATTTCTACTTTGCCCTCCCAGGCCAGCCTTACCGAACCAACCTTTCTCAGCCGCGAAACCTTTAGCAAGGTGTTTGGCAATCTGGTACTGTTTCTCATTGTTGCTGCCTTTATTGCCGGCGGCCTGTGGAAGCGGGTAAATGTATTTGATGCATTTATTGATGGCGCCAAACAGGGCTGGGAGGTAATTGTAAAAATCATTCCTTACCTCGTGGGTATGCTGGTGGCTATCCGGGTGTTCCGAGAAAGCGGCGCACTCGATTTCATCATCCAGGGCATTAGTTTTGGCCTGGCCAGTATTGGTATCGGCAGCGATTTTGTGCCGGCACTGCCAGTGGCTATTATGAAGCCATTCAGCGGCAGCGGCGCCCGCGGCCTCATGCTCGATGTGTTTAAGTCGCACGGGCCCGACAGCTTTGTGGGGCAAATGGCTTCCACGTTTCAGGGTAGTGCCGACACCACCTTTTACATATTGGCGCTGTATTTTGGCAGCGTAGGCATCAAAAAAGTGCGGTATGCCATTTGGGCCGGTATGATTGCCGATTTTCTCGGGGTCATTGCGGCCATCTTCATCGCCTACTTCTTCTTCAAATAGAGTAGGCTGTAAGGCCAGCCCGGTTTATTCCTCAAAATACACCAGACTGCCGCCCACCCATTCTTTGTCGGCATTGTAGCGTACGCCTATCATTTTACCCTTGCTTAGCCTTGCCAGGTTTTGCACGGCCAAAGGACGGCTGGCACCGGGCGGCCAAAAATAAAAAATACGGATCTCTGCCTTGGCGGGTACATCGGGCGTTTCAATCACATCGGCATAGGTCACTTTGCGCTGCAGTATCCAGTTTTCCGGATCCTTTACCGCCGCTATGTCGGCGGCTGTTACATCAATGATGACGCCCTGGCCGGCAAAAGAAAAAAGCGGCTTCAGCACATAATTTTCTAAATCAGCCGGAACGCTTTCCAGCTCGTGCAGAAAGCGGGTAGCTGGTACGTACGGACTGTTTATAAACGGTAGTGTGTACTTACTAATGCGATAAAACCAATGCGGATGCGGACACCAGCTGACCTGCCAGTCGTTCCGAATATTGATGGTGCCGGCTGGTAGTTCTTGTTTGTCGAGGTCATCAAAAATGAGGCGATTATAAATGCGGCTGATGTATTGTTTGGTGCCATCGCTTTTTTCATAGAACAAGCGTTGGCCATCGGCTCGCAGTTTGGTCAGGCACACCGTTTCAATACCAATCAGGTCTTTGGTGCACCTGAAATCGATGCGTGTTTTTTGTTGGTCGGGATAAATCTCCAGAAGGATCACCTCCGATGGCTCGTGTGAGCCAACAATGATGCTGCGCAATAATTCGGTGTAGCTTTCTTTTTGATAGCCGTTGAGATAGCTGCTGTAGCCAGCCGGAATATCAAAATGCTGTGCTGTGATATCCGCATGCAGCACCTGGTAGGCAAACAGGGTAGGGAAGCCCTGCATCTCAATCAGCTGCGGCACGTATTCGCCGGCCTCGTTGATGCAAATGCCAAAATCAAAAGCGATGAAATCGGTGTGTGCATTCTCGCCGGGTACCTCGTAACCCGCAGGAATAGCCCTGGCGGTCATCTCCGAAAAATCGGGCCGCACAATCACGTCCACGATGTCTTCGCAGGCCTGCAGTACTTTGTCTTTAAATGATTTTTCGATGAACACTGGTGTTTCTGCCACCCTGAATTCGATATCGCCAGGGTGTACGGCATGCAGGGCCTGCAGGTAGGCGGCATATTTTTCGGGGGTAAATGCGGCATTGTAGGCTCGGCGTATGGCTGGCACCATGATGAATAGTTTTCTTGAGCGTTAAAGTAAATGAATTACCGCTTTAGTCCTTCCACAAGTAGGGAAAGAGCACCGCAGCCATCACAAGCACCAGCGCATCCAGCCCCAGTAGCAGCCCCGTTATTTGCCAGGCAGCCCCGGCTTTAAACACTTCGCCGTAGGCAAACTTTGATAGCCGGATAAGCAGTACCATTTGTGGTACAATCACCGGAAATCCTAAAATGGCTACCAGGGCCGCCTGCTGTCGGGCCTTGGCAGCAATGGCACTAAGCATGGTAAATACAAGCGACAAACCAAAGCCCCCCAGCGCTACAATACCTACAAATACCAGCGACGACTGCACCGGGCTGCCTAGCAATACCTGAAAACAAAGCACCGATACCAACCCGAGAATCAGCATGTAAATACTGTTCAGCAGCATTTTTGAAAAAAGGTATTCGAGCGGGTGGCAGATGCTGTAATAGTAGAGACTGCGGCCACGTGGTTCGCCCACAAAACTTTTGACCACTGCATTTACCACTATAAACAATTGCGTGATCCAAAACAGTGCATTCCACTGTATCGCATCGGGTCGGCCGGCAGCCAGATACAACACAAAAATGGTACTGAGAGCATATACCACAATGCCGTACAAGTTTTGCTGCTGCCGCAGCTCCAGCGTCAGGTCTTTTTTAAAAAGAACCCAGGTGGCAGCAGCTTTCATCGTTTCCGAGCTTGGTTTTCAATCCTTTCAAAATAGTGTTTGCGGCAAAGTGGCACGTATACATCCTTTTCGCCTAGTAGTACCTGCTGGTCGCCTGCACCGGTTCGGTAGCTGAAGCTGGCAATATTGCCGCAGTCTACGCAAATGGCGTGTAGCTTGGTAATGTAGTCGGCTACCGCCAGCAGGTTGGGCATTTGTCCAAACGGTTTGCCGAGGTAGTCCATGTCGAGGCCAGCCACAATGACCCGGGCCCCCTGGTGCGCCAGTTGCTGGCACACGTGTATGATTTCAGCGTCAAAAAATTGCGCCTCATCTATACCCACTACATCTACACCGGCCGCCAATAGCAAAATGGTTTGCGAGTTATCGATGGGGGTGCTTTGAATGCTGTTTTCATCGTGGCTCACAATATTCACTTCATCGTAGCGTACGTCAATGGCAGGCTTAAAAATTTCCACTTTCAGATTAGCAATTCGGGCCCGCTTCAAACGACGGATCAGTTCTTCGGTTTTGCCGCTGAACATACTGCCGCAGATTACTTCAATCCAGCCGCGTCGTTCTCCTGTTAAATTTGGCTCAATAAACATCTGTGAATAAAACTGCTACGTTAAAGCTTGCTGTGGGCCAGTAACTTTATCCGTACTGCATCGCTTCATGTTTTTATTGAAACAACAGCCGTAATGACTGCCATCGAATCGATTTTACAGCAACTGGCAGTGGCCACCCAGCGGGGCGAAGATAAGCGTGTGCTGCTTCAGCTGGTAGATGAATTGCGCATGGCCGTGCTGGATATGCCCCTCATTCTCAAGCCTGAAATACTGGAGAAACTGGAAGCGCCGCCGAGGCGGGCGCTGGCTGCAGCAACAGAAGAAGTGGTCTCAAAGGCTGAGATACCTTCGGCAGCGCCGACCGTTGCGGAGGCAAAGCCGGTAACATTCGGTCAACCCCTCCGGGCTCCTTTGCCACCGCGCCGCGTAGTGGCGGTACAAGAAGAACAGCCGCCAATAATAGCTCCGGCCGCTGCGGTAGCAAAAGCTGCACCAGTGGAAGTGGTGGCCGACCAGTTTGTAGCCGCTCAGTT